>NZ_JASCOM010000156.1:0-14020 GCF_029959925.1 Pseudomonas sp. PS02303 | reverse complement strand
CAATCTTTGCGCCCGGGCGGGCCCTTTCGCGAGCAGGCTCGCTCCCACAGTGGACCTGCTTTGAATACAAATACAGTGTCCACCGAAGATCTAATGTGGGAGCGAGCCTGCTCGCGATGAGGCCAGGACAGGCAATGAAGATATTGACCTAGTTAAACTCATCCCCAACCGGATACCGACTGGCATTGAGGCTCTCTTTGATCTTGCGCAAATGCGGCTGGAAGTCCACGCCACGGCGCAAGGTCATGCCGGTGGCCAGTACATCCAGCACGGTCAGCTGGATGATCCGCGACGTCATCGGCATATAGATGTCGGTGTCTTCCGGCAACGGAATGTTCAGGCTCAAGGTGCTGGCCTTGGCCAAAGGCGACCCCTCGGCCGTCAGCCCCAGCACTGAAGCGCCGTTCTCCCGGGCGATACGCGCCACTTCCACCAGTTCGCGGGTGCGGCCGGTGTAGGAAATGATCACGAACAACTCGCCGGTATGCGCCACCGACGCAATCATGCGCTGCATCAGCACGTCGGCATGGGCGGTGACCGCCAGGTTGAAGCGGAAGAACTTGTGCTGCGCGTCCAGCGCCACCGGGGCCGAGGCACCAAGGCCGAAGAAGTGGATCTGCCGGGCCTGGATCAACAGGTCGACGGCGCGGCTGATCAGGTTCGGGTCCAGTGCCTGCAAGGCACTGTCCAGCGACGCGATGGCGCTGCCGAAAATCTTCTTGGTGTACGCCTCGGGATTGTCATCGGCCTCGACTGCACGGCTGACATACGCCGCGCCGCTGGCCAGGCTTTGGGCCAGTTGAAGCTTGAGCTCCGGGTAGCCACTGACGCCGAACGAACGGCAGAAACGGTTGACCGTCGGCTCGCTGACCTTCGAGGCCTGGGCGAGGGCGGCAATGCTGAACCGGGTGGCCAGCTCAGGGTTGAGCAGGATCACTTCGGCGACTTTGCGTTCCGCCTTGTTCAGGTCTTCAAGGCGATTCTGGATCTGTTCCAGTAAATTTCGCACGCGGTCCATATATGTTCCTTAGCTCCGCAAACAAGAGAGCAATGCAAATAAGGGCCCCGGCTATGCAAATTGGGACTTTGATCGGGCCCGTCACGGTGGCCTATCCTACTGATGGCTCCGACCGACCACCACTCGGAATCTGTATTTTGCGAAAATGTTGTGGTTATTACTACATTTTCCCTTGAGTGATGCCTTGAAAAAAGGTATTTGTAGCTTAACTTGATAAAAGAACAAACATCATGCCTTCGATTACGGTTGAACCGTGCACCTTTGCCTTGTTCGGCGCCCTCGGTGACTTGGCCCTGCGCAAACTGTTTCCTGCCCTTTATCAACTCGATGGCGCAGGCCTGCTGCACGAGGAAACGCGGATTATCGCGCTGGCCCGTGAGCCAGGCAGCGAGCAGGAACACCTGGCGTTCATCGCCTCCGAACTGCGCCGTTATGTAGGCGCCAAAGAGCTGGACGAAGCTGTGGTCGAACGCTTCCTGGCCCGTTTGAGCTACCTGCATGTCGACTTCCTCAAGGCCGACGATTACGTCGCCCTGGCCGAAATGGCCGGCAGCGCCCAGCATGTGATTGCCTACTTCGCCACGCCGGCCGCCGTTTACGGCGCGATCTGCGAGAACCTGTCGAAGGTCGGCCTGACTGAAAACACCCGCGTGGTGCTGGAAAAGCCCATCGGTTCGGACCTGGAATCCTCGCGCAAGGTCAACGACGCCGTGGCGCAGTTCTTCCCGGAGAACCGCACCTACCGCATCGATCACTACCTGGGCAAAGAGACCGTCCAGAACCTGATCGCCCTGCGTTTCGCCAACAGCCTGTTCGAAACCCAGTGGAACCAGAATTATATCTCCCACGTGGAAATCACCGTGGCCGAGAAGGTCGGCATCGAAGGCCGCTGGGGTTACTTCGACAAGGCTGGTCAGCTGCGGGACATGATCCAGAATCACCTGCTGCAACTGCTCTGCCTGATCGCCATGGACCCGCCGGCCGACCTGTCCGCCGACAGCATCCGTGACGAGAAAGTCAAAGTGCTCAAGGCCCTGGCGCCTATCAGCCCGGAAGGCCTGACTACACAAGTGGTGCGCGGCCAGTACATCGCCGGGTACAGCGAAGGCAAACCGGTTCCGGGGTATCTGGAAGAACCGAATTCGAACACCCAAAGCGACACCGAAACCTTCGTCGCCCTGCGTGCGGACATCCGCAACTGGCGCTGGGCCGGCGTGCCGTTTTACCTGCGCACCGGCAAGCGCATGCCGCAGAAGCTGTCGCAGATCGTCATCCACTTCAAGGAACCGTCGCACTACATCTTCGCCCCCGAGCAGCGCCTGCAAATCAGCAACAAGCTGATTATCCGCCTGCAACCGGATGAAGGCATTTCCTTGCGTGTGATGACCAAAGAACAAGGCCTGGACAAGGGTATGCAGTTGCGCAGCGGTCCGTTGCAGCTGAATTTTTCCGACACTTATCGCAGCGCACGGATTCCCGATGCCTACGAGCGGTTGTTGCTGGAAGTGATGCGCGGCAATCAGAACCTGTTTGTCCGTAAAGATGAAATCGAAGCCGCGTGGAAGTGGTGTGACCAGTTGATCGCCGGGTGGAAAAAATCCGGTGATGCGCCCAAGCCGTATGCGGCTGGGTCCTGGGGACCAATGAGCTCCATTGCTCTGATCACGCGGGATGGGAGGTCGTGGTATGGCGATATCTGAATTGAAACTGCCTCAGGGCGTCAGCGCCCATGAGTTCAAAAGCCCGGTGTTGCTGGCCGATGGTCTGGCGCTGAATGTGGCCAAGCAACTGAGTGACGCCATCGACGCTCGCGGCAGCGCGACGCTGGTGGTGTCCGGTGGCCGCAGCCCGGTGGCGTTCTTCCAGAACCTGGCGAAGCAGAAACTCGACTGGTCCAAGGTGGTCGTCACCCTGGCCGACGAGCGTTGGGTGCCGGTCGAGCATGCCGACAGCAATGCCGGTCTGCTCAAGCGTTACCTGTTGCAAGGCCCGGCAGCCAAGGCTCAGTTTCTGAGCCTCTACAGCGCCACCGCGAACCTTGAACTGGCGGCCGAGCAGGCCGACCGTTTGCTCGCCGAATTGCCGCCGATCGATGTGTTGATCCTCGGCATGGGCGATGACGGTCACACCGCTTCGTTGTTCCCCAACAGCCCGAACCTGATCGATGCCTTGAAAGTCGACGGCACCCGTCGGTGCTATCCGATGCTGGCGCCGACCGTGCCGCATCAGCGACTGACCATGAGCCGCGCGCTGCTGGCCTCGGCCAAGACCACCGTTCTATCGATTTCCGGTCAGTCCAAACTGACCACTTTGAGTGCCGCATTGGCCGGTGACGATGTCGCCGCCATGCCGATTCGCGCGTTTCTGCAACCTACGTTAGAGATTTACTGGTGCCCATGAGCCAAGGATCAGCCGCTATGACAATCACATCCCCGACCGTTTCCATGGCGGACAAAATTGCCCTGATCGACAGCCTCTGCGCCAAGGCGCGGATCCTGCCGGTGATCACCATCGCCCGCGAACAGGACGTCCTGCCGCTGGCCGATGCCCTGGCCGCCGGTGGCCTGACTGCCCTGGAAGTGACCCTGCGTTCGCAGTTCGGCCTCAAGGCCATCCAGATTCTGCGTGAGCAGCGTCCGGAGCTGGTGACCGGTGCGGGTACTGTGCTGGATCGCACGATGCTCGCCGCTGCCGAAGCGGCCGGCTCGCAGTTCATCGTCACCCCGGGTATCACCCGTGACCTGCTCGAAGCCAGCGTCGATAGCCCGATCCCGCTGTTGCCAGGCATCAGCAACGCTTCCGGCATCATGGAAGGCTATGGTCTGGGTTATCGCCGCTTCAAGCTGTTCCCGGCGGAAGTCAGCGGTGGCGTTGCCGCCATCAAGGCCCTTGGCGGCCCGTTCGGTGAAGTGAAATTCTGCCCGACCGGCGGCGTCAGCCCGGCCAACATCAAGAGCTACATGGCGTTGAAAAACGTGATGTGCGTGGGCGGTAGCTGGATGCTGGATCCCGAGTGGATCAAGAACGGCGACTGGGCCCGCATTCAGGAATGCACCGCCGAGGCCTTGGCGCTGCTGGACTGATCGGCTTTTACCAAACACTTCGTTGTGTGTTCTACGGCTTTACGGTGCGCTTGGTCGGTGCACCGTTTTTTTTGCCTGATGAAATACCGCTCCTGCAAGGGAAATGATGCGATACATAGTTACCGCCTCTCGCCGCCCATCCAGCGTTAACCTGCGTTCATCTTATGGAAGAGAGAACGTCATGGACGACACCACCTCCGCAACACCCGCACCCTCCGTTTACCTGCTGTCTCCCGAACAAATTGCCGGCCCGTATTTCCGCAATCCGAAACTGATCAGGCGCAACATCAGCGAGAGCGCCGATGGCATTCCCCTGGTGCTGCGACTGTCGATTGTCGATGCCATGACGGGGGAGCCGGTGACCGGAGCCCTGGTCGATATCTGGCATTGCAATGCGCGCGGTGCGTATTCGGGCTGGAGCAAGGTCAATCCGGACCAGGAAGTCGATGTCGGGGACATCGGCTCCATCCCGCGCACCGACGACGACACCTATCTGCGTGGCGGACAATTCACCGACAAAAAGGGCATTGTGCGGTTTACCACCATCTACCCGGGGTTCTATGCCGGCCGTACCTTGCACATTCATGTCGCCGTGCGCATCACATCCGGCAACAATTTTCTCGAAGAGCGGCATGTTGCCTGGGTCGGTCAGCTCTACTTCCCCGAACCCGCTTCACGTTCGGTGCTTAACGCCCGGGACTACAGCGGCCGATCGGTCTCGCCGTTGAGCAACAATGAAGACACTTATTACCGCGAGCAGGCTGGCGAGGCTTCGACATTGACGGTCCACACCCTCGGTCGAGACTCGAACGAGGATGGCTTTTTCGGGCATACGACCATCGGTATCGACACGTTCGCCGCTTCGACGCAAATCAAGCCGGAGGACTTCGACAAATACACGGTCTGACGTCAGCGCAACTCGCTCAGCGCCCTGGCCAGCAGATCCATGTCGGCAGCGGTGGTGGTGAGCCCTGGTGTAATGCGAATGCAGGGCCCGCTCGCCGCGCCACTGCGGACCACGGTGAACAGGTTGTAATCGCTGAGCAGCCGCTCGACCATCGCCTGTTGATCGGTATGCCGGGTAAAGCGCATCGAGGTAATGCCGCAATACAGTCGCGGGTCATCGGGTGTCATGATCTCGATCCCCGGTAACTCGCGAACGGCGCTGACCCACCGGTTGCGCAGGTAGTTGAGGCGTGTGCTCTTGGCAGCGGCCCCGCCCATGGCGAGATGCTCCTCGAATACCAGCGGCAGCGTCAGCAGGGCCGGGATGTTCGGTGTGCTGTAGGGCGTGCGGGCGCGAATATCGGTGACCGGGAAGTGCATCTCGCCCATGTCCGGGTCGATGTCGGCCAAACGCTCGGGGTCTATATAGATAAAGCCCAGCGTCAGGGGCGCGCCAATCCATTTGTGCAGGTTGAAGCCGGCGAAAGAAACGCCCAGTTCATCCAGATTGAACTCGATCTGGCCGAGGGCGTGCGCGCCGTCAAGGATCACGTCGATGCCGTATTCTTTGGCGGCAGCAGCAATGGCCTGCACGGGCATGACCAATCCGGTGCGATGGGTGACATGGGTCAGGGCCATCAATTTGAGCTTTGGATAACGCGCAAAAGCGTCGCGATAAGTCGCCAGCAAGCTGTCAAACGTTGCGGGGTGCGCGTGGTCGATTTCGATCACTTCCACGCCGCGATGCCGCGCCAGCCAACGCATCGCGCCTTTGACCGTGTCGTACTCCAGATCGCAAATCAGCACCTGATCGCCCGGCTGAAGGCGATTGTAATTGCGGATCAACGATTGCAGGCCGTCCGACGCGTTACGGGTTAGGGCCACGGTGTCGACTGGAACATCGATCAGGCGGGCGAGCTGCGCCCGGATCTCGAGACTTTCGATCTGTTCGAAACGCTGGCGTACATGCACCGAGTTGCTGCGGTTGATCAGCTCGATATTGCGCTCGTACTCCTCAACCACGGTGCGCGACATCCGTCCGAAGTAACCGTTTTCAAGGTTGATGGGCCCGGGTTCGACCGCGTAGCGGTCGGCAAAGGTCTTCCAGAAATGTTCATCACGGGCGCGACGGGTGTTATCGGGCATGAGCTACTCGGCTTTTTTGATGACGATGTCAGTGGCGCGGGGCAGGTTTGCCGTGTTTGGCGCGCAGCGGTTCGAGCAGGTCCGACAGACCGTTGTGGTCGATCTCCTGCATCAGGGCCAGCAATCCGCCCAGCTCACCGTGCGGGAATCCTTCACGGGCGAACCAGTTCAGGTATTGGCCGGGCAGGTCGGCAATGATGCGACCCTTGTATTTGCCGAAGGGCATTTCACGGGTGATCAACAGTTCGAGCTTTTCAGGGTTCATCTATCGGTCGTCTTGATTCATCAGGCTGGAAAATACAGGCATTCTGCATGCAGGCCAATTGACAGTTCATGCAAAAAAAGCGGATACAGATTTGGTCGCTATAACTAACTTATTGAAATATAAGGCATAAATTCTCAGTTCGAAGCTGGCATGCAGGGTGCAATAGCTATTGCATCTTTCATCAACCCGCAAGGAATTGAAAAATGACCGACATGAATAAAGAAGCGATCTCTGTACTCAACGACCTGATTGAAACCAGCAAAGACGGTCAGGAAGGGTTCAAGACTTGCGCTGAAGACATCAAACACCCTGAACTCAAAACCCTGTTCGTGCAACGCTCCGCCGACTGCGCCACCGCCGCTGCCGAACTTCAGAGTGCCGTGCGTTCGATGGGCGGCGATCCGGAAACGTCCACCAGTGTCAGCGGTGATCTGCACCGTCGTTGGGTCGACGTCAAAGCGATGTTCACCGGCAAGGATGAAGAAGCCGTGCTGAACGAAGCCGAACGCGGTGAAGACCATGCACTGAAGGCTTACAAAGAAGCCCTCGAAAAAATCAACAAGCACAATCTGGTGGGCATTCGTGACCTGGTTGAACGTCAGTACCACGGCGTGCAACGCAATCACGACCAGGTAAAAGCCCTGCGCAACCAGGCTCGCGCACGCTCTTAAGCGTCCGTAGCCTGTCAAAAACGCCAGCCAGTCTGGCGTTTTTTTGTGTCTGGGATTTAACGCTGGACGGAATATAGATAGCTCGCTAATAATTTGTTTTTCAAGTGACTTCAGTGAACCCGACTATCGTTAAAAACGTCCTTTCAAGAGTCTTTTACGTGCCTATCACTTTGCAGGCTTTGTTTGCGCCTGACCGCCGCGCCCTACAGTTCGCAATCAAAACCCTGATCGGTGGCGGTCTGGCCTTGTGGCTGGCATTGCGCTGGGGGCTTGAGCAACCCGCCTGGGCATTGATGACGGCGTTCATCGTCGCTCAGCCATTGTCTGGAATGGTGGTGCAGAAGGGGCTGGCACGGCTGCTGGGCACGCTGGTCGGCACGATTATGTCGGTTGTATTCATGGGCTTGTTCGCCCAGACGCCTTGGCTGTTTTTGCTGGCCTTGGCGTTGTGGCTCGGGTTGTGTACGGCGAGTTCAACGTTGCTGCGCAGTGCCTGGTCCTATTCATTTGTGCTGGCCGGTTACACGGTGGCGATCATCGCGTTGCCGGCCATTACCCATCCGCTGACGGTGTTCGACCAGGCCGTGGCGCGCTGCACGGAAATCTGTCTGGGCATCCTGTGCGCCACGGCGGCCAGCGCGTTGCTGTGGCCGATGCGCGTCGAGCGACAACTGGCGGATCAGGCGCGAGCCGCCTGGAACAGCGGGATGAATGCTGCGCGTGCAACGCTGGCCGGCGATGCTCAGGCCCGTAAGGGGTTGCTGGAGATCCTCGGGCGAATTGTCGCGGTCGATGCCCAGCGCGAACATGCCTGGTTTGAAGGTGGCCTGGGTCGGCAGCGGGCACGAGCCATCAGCGGCTTGAGCCAGAAGCTCTTGATGCTGCTGCGCATTGCCCGTTCGGTGCGCCGTCAGTGGAAGCAGCTGGAACCACAGGAAGCCGAGCAACTGTTGCCGTGGATGACCGAGGTTCAGGTTGCGCTCAGCGGCGACGATACGGCGACCCTGCAAGCGTTGCGGCCGAGGTTGCTCGATGCCTCCCATGACCCGCACATCAGCTCCGCGCAGAGTTATTGCCTGGCCCGTTTCACCTTGTTGCTCGATACCGCGATGGCGGCCACTGCGGCGATGAAAGCGGTGGAGGAGGGGCGCGAAACTGTCGATCCGCCACGCACCCTGGCGCCGCACCGCGACCTGTCATTGGCGCTGGTGTTTGGTGCGCGTAGTGCCCTGGCGTTTCTGGTGGTGTCGTGCTTCTGGCTGGCGACGGCCTGGCCCGCCGCGTCGGGCGCCTTGGTGCTGACGTGCGTGGTGTGCAGCCTGTTCGCCAGTCGCGAGAACGGCGCGCAGATCGGCATGAGTTTTATGCGAGGCATTTTCCTGGCGATTCCGGCGGCGTTTTTCGTCGGGCAGATTCTGCTGCCCCAATGGAGCGGATTTGCCTTGCTCTGTATGGGCATGGGCGTGCCGTTGTTTTTCGGTGCGCTGGGCATGGCCAAGCCGCAGATTGGGGCCACGGCGACTTCGTTCTGTCTGCATTTCATCGTGCTGGTGTCGCCGCTGAACGCGATGAAATTCGACGTCGCCACGTTCTTCAACAGCGCCCAGGCGATGGTGGTCGGTGTCGGCGCGGCGGTGCTGGCGTTTCATTTGCTGATCCTGCGTAACCCGGCGTGGCATGGCCGCCGCTTGCTGGCAGCGACGCTCGACGATCTGGTGCGGCTGACTCGCCGTAACCTGCGGGGTGCCGAAAGCTGGTTTGGCGGACGCATGGCCGACCGCTTGCTGCAACTGGCGCGGCACTATCCCGAGTTGCCGGAACCGGCGCGCAGTCGCTGGGATGACGGCTTGCTCGGCCTCGATATCGGCGATGAATTGTTGCATCTGCGGTTGAGCCTGGCGGTGGCGCAAGTGCCGGTCAGCGCACCGCAGCGGCGTTATCTCGAGCAGTTGGAAAAAGTCCTTGAGCAGGGCCCTGCGGGCAACCGCGCCGATGCGCTCGAACGACCCAGCGCAGATTTCTTGAAGACCTTGTACGCGTTGCCACCCAGCGACGCGGTGAAACTGGCTCAGGGCGCGGTGCTGCAATTGCAGAGCAGTTGGCGCGCCTGGTGCCGTCAACAGGAGCAAAGCCATGGGCTTGCGTGAGTGGTCGGTGGGCGGCGTGCTGCTCAGTCCGTTTTTGATTTATGTGCTGCTGGCACTGCTGGTCACCGGAGCCTTGCGCATGCTGTTGCGCCTGACACCGGTCGGCCGCTGGATCTGGCACGAAGCACTGTTTGATTGCGCCTTGTACGTCTGTGTATTGACCCTGATCACCGTCGTCCTCGGACCTTTATAAGGAGTTGAACATGCGTACCCCCGTACGTGTCGCGGTAACCCTGTGCCTGGTGGCGGTGGCGATCTTTGCCGGCTTCCATTTGTGGCAGTACTACATGCTTACGCCCTGGACCCGGGATGCGCGGATCCGCGCCGACGTGGTGGTCATCGCCCCGGACGTCTCGGGGTGGGTGCGTGAGCTCAAGGCGTTCGATAACCAGCCGGTCAAGGCGGGCGACCTGTTGCTGAGCATCGATCGTGACCGGTTCGAAGCGGCGCTGGAGAAGGCCCAGGCGGTGGTGCAGACCCGCCAGCAACAACTCAATCTGCGCGAACGCGAAGCCAGTCGCCGCGCCAGCCTCGGGCCGCAAGCCATCAGTGCCGAGCTGCGCGAGAACGCGCAAATCAACGCCGGTATCGCCCGGGGTGAATTGCGTGAAGCTCAGGCGGAAGCCAAGGTTGCCGAACTCAATCTGGCGCGCAGTCAGGTCCATGCGCCTCGCAGCGGCCACATCACCAACCTGCGCCTGGCCCAAGGCAATTATGTGAACGCCGGGCAACCGGTGATGGCATTGATCGATGATTCGACCTTCTATGTGCAGGCGTATTTCGAGGAAACCAAGTTGTCGCGGATTCGGGTTGGCGATCCGGTGAAGATCTGGTTGATGAGCGCGGGAGAAGCGCTGGACGGGCATGTGGAAAGCATCAGTCGCGGGATTACCGATCGCAACACCACGCCAGATGGGCAGTTGTTGGCGGAGGTAGAACCGACGTTTAACTGGGTGAGGCTGGCACAGCGGATTCCAGTGCGGATCAAGATTGATAAATTGCCGGAGGGCATGAATCTGAGTTCGGGGATGACGGCGAGTGTGCAGGTAAGCGAACGCTAAATACGCTGCGCCGCAATCATTGTGGCGAGGGAGCTTGTCGGAACGCCGCACCGTCCCGCTCGGCTGCGAAGCAGTTGTAAAAACTAACGCCGCGGTTGATCAGATCAAACGCGGCGCCTGATTTGGGGGCGCTGCGCACCCCAACGGGACGGTGCGGCGTTCCGACAAGCTCCCTCGCCACAGGTGAGAGGTGAATCAGCCGATGCTGATCGCCGGCAGGGTAGGCAGCGTCACCGTCTGCTGCTTGCGCGGCGCCAGAATCTCGGCCTCGCCATCGACTACTAATTCATCGCGCTGGTTAAACACCCGCGTGGCGATCCGCACACGAAACTTCGGCAGTTTCTCGAGTATTTCCAGGCGCACGGTCAGGGTGTCGCCAATCTTCACCGGCTTCTGAAAGCTCATCTGCTGACCGATATAAATAGTCCCCGGCCCAGGCAACTCGCAAGCCACGGCAGCGCTGATCAGCGCACCGCTGAACATGCCGTGAGCGATGCGCTCCTTGAACATGGTGCCGGCGGCGAATTCCGCGTCCAGGTGCACCGGGTTGTGATCACCCGACATCGCGGCGAACAACTGAATGTCGCGCTCTTCGACCGTCTTGCTGTAGCTGGCGGTCTGGCCGACTTCGAGGGCTTCGTATGGGGTGTTGGTAACCTGGGTCATCTGTTTCAATTCCTGTGACGAATAAAAAATCCACAAAAAAACTATTCCGATCTGGGTGGCCGGCGGTGGCTCAGCGCCTGGGCGATCCAGTTCAACACGTCATTGATCACTTCATCGCGGTTGCTCTCGTTGAACAGTTCATGCCGTGCCTGCGGGTAAATAGTCAGTTGCAGGTTCTGGCTGCCGGCCGCGCGTAGTGCATCGGCCAGATCCTTCAGACGTTTGCCTTCGCTCACCGGATCACATTCACCGCCAATCACCAGCAACGGCAGGCCCGGATCAATCTGAGCGAGATTGGACGCTTTGCTGATTTGCTGCAACCCACCGAGCAAATCGATCCACAGCTGATTGGTGCAACGAAAGCCGCAGAGCGGGTCGTTGGCGTACCGATCGACTTCCGCCGGATCGCGGCTGAGCCAGTCGAAACGCGTGCGCACCGGTTTGAATTTTTTGTTGAACGAGCCAAACGACAGCCACTCGATCAGCGCACTGCGGCCCTTGGGCCCCTGACGCAGTTTTTCGATACGGGCAATCTGACGTGCCGTGCGATAGAGCGCGATGGGCTGGAAGTTCGAACCGCTGAGCACCGCACCGTGCAGGCTGGCGCTGTGATGCAGCAGGTAGGCCTGGGCGATGTAGCTGCCCATGCTGTGGCCGAGCAGCACGATCGGCACGCCAGGATGTTGCTGGCCGATGTGCTGGTTGAGGCTCGCCAGATCGCCAACCACTTTGCACCAGCCATCGTCATCGGCGAAATGGCCGAGTGTCCCGTTTTCGGCAGTTTTGCCATGTCCACGCAGGTCCGGCGCGTAGACACCGTAACCCTGCGCGCAGAGTTTTTCCGCCAGGCGGGCGTAGCGACCGCTGTGTTCCGCCATGCCATGGGCCAGCAGAATCACGGCTTTCAAAGGCGGATCGGGCAGCCACTGGTTGACGAAAAGGCGGCTGCGGTCACTCGCGGTCAGCCAGAAAGTGTCGTGGATCATGGCGATTCCTTTGCATGGGGCTGCCGGGTATGAAAATAGCCTCGATGCATTGTATAGCGCATCCAGCGCTTGCCGTCTGATCAGGCCACGCCGCTGCAGCAAGATTCACGCGGTCAATGACGCCCATTGGCATATTTGCCTGATTCGCCATAGCTGCTAGTGTCCGTGAAGCCCCGCTTTTACAAAAGTGACAGAAAAGCGGCCCGGATAGGCTCAGGTAAAGAGGACAAGAACAATGCAACCTGATTTCTGGAATGACAAACGCCCGGCCGGCGTGCCCCTGGATATTGACCTTGGGGCCTATAAGTCGGTGCTTGAGGTGTTCGAGCGTTCCTGCAAGAAATTCGCTGATCGCCCCGCCTTCAGCAACATGGGCGTGACCCTGACCTACGCCGAACTGGAACGCTACAGCCTGGCGTTCGCCGGTTACCTGCAAGCCCACACCGACTTGGTGCCGGGGGATCGCATCGCGGTGCAGATGCCCAACGTTTTGCATTACCCGATTGCCGTGTTCGGTGCCTTGCGCGCCGGGCTGATCGTGGTCAACACCAACCCGCTGTACACCGCGCGGGAGATGCGTCATCAGTTCAAGGACTCCGGTGCCCGGGCGTTGGTGTACCTGAACATGTTCGGGGCCAAGGTCCAGGAAGTGCTGCCCGACACCGACATCCAGTACCTGATCGAAGCGAAGATGGGCGACCTGATGCCTGCCGCCAAGGGTTGGCTGGTCAACACGATGGTGAGCAAGGTCAAGAAAATGGTCCCGGACTATTCCTTGCCCCAGGCGATTTCCTTCAAGAGCGCGCTGCGTCTGGGCCGGGGCCTGGGCATCAAGCCGCTGAATGTCAGCCTCGACGACATCGCGGTGTTGCAATACACCGGCGGCACCACCGGCCTGGCCAAGGGCGCGATGCTGACCCACGGCAACCTGGTGGCGAACATGCAACAGGCGCGGGCATGCCTCGGACAGTTCGGCAGCGACGGTCAGCCATTGCTGCGCGAAGGTCAGGAAGTGATGATCGCGCCGCTGCCGCTGTACCACATCTATGCCTTCACGGCGAACTGCATGTGCATGATGGTGACCGGCAACCACAACGTGCTGATCACCAATCCACGCGACATCGGCGCCTTCATCAAGGAGCTGAAGAACTGGCGTTTCTCGGCACTGCTGGGGCTTAACACGCTGTTCGTTGCATTGATGGATCACCCAGACTTCAAGACCCTGGATTTCTCCAGCCTCAAACTCACCAACTCCGGCGGCACCGCGCTGGTCAAGGCCACCGCCGAGCGCTGGGAACAGCTCACTGGCTGCCGCATCACCGAGGGTTATGGCCTGACCGAAACCTCACCGGTGGCCTGCACCAACCCCTACGGCGACAAATCGCGGATCGGCACGGTCGGCCTGCCGGTGCCGGGCACCACTCTGAAAGTGATCAACGATGAAGGCGTCGAGCAGCCGCTGGGCGAGCGAGGCGAACTGTGCATCAAGGGCCCGCAGATCATGAAGGGCTACTGGCAGAAACCGGAAGCCACCGCCGAGGTGCTGGATGCCGAAGGCTGGTTCAAGTCCGGCGATATCGCGGTGATCGACCCGGACGGTTTTGTGCGCATCGTCGATCGCAAGAAAGACATGATCATCGTCTCGGGCTTCAACGTGTACCCGAACGAGATCGAAGACATCGTGATGGCTCACCCGAAAGTCGCCAACTGTGCGGTGATCGGCGTGCCGGACGAGCGTTCGGGGGAGGCGGTGAAGCTGTTTGTGGTGGCCCGCGAATCAGGGGTCAGCCTTGAAGAGCTGAAGGCGTACTGCAAGGAAAACTTCACGGCGTACAAAGTGCCCAAGCACATTGTGTTGCGGGAGTCGTTGCCGATGACGCCGGTGGGCAAGATCCTGCGGCGGGAGTTGCGGGATATCGCGTAGTCGGTGAATGGCCGCGCTTCGCGCGTTCGCGGGCAAGCCTCGCTCCTGCAGGTTCGTGTCGTTCATTAAGTCAGCGAACGATGCGAGCCTGCAGGAACGAGGCTTGCC
>NZ_JASCOM010000155.1:0-14158 GCF_029959925.1 Pseudomonas sp. PS02303 | reverse complement strand
ATCTTTCACTCTGTCGAGAACCCTGCGGGAGCTTGCTCCCACAGGGTTACACCAGCCCCCCGCCTTAACCTCTCCGAAACATCTTAAAATAACAATAATTCTCGTTTAGACCTAAATCCCCTCTCCCCCCTTCGTCTTTGAACAAACGGAATTTTTCCCTCGAAGACAAGGAGTCGGCTGCGATGTTCGCGCCTATCACCCGTTCCATGACCTTTACCCTGGGCCTGTGCAGTGCTGCGCTGAGCCCCGACCTGCTGGCTGAAACTGCCCCGGATCAAGAGCCGAGCCGCACCCTTGAACTGGGTGCAACCAATGTGACAGCCCAGGGATTGGGCAGCACCACCGAAAACACCGAGTCATACACCACCGGTGCCATGAGCACCGCTACGCGGCTCAACCTGTCGATCAAGGAAACGCCGCAATCGGTGTCCGTGGTCACGCGCCAGCAAATGGACGACTTCAAACTCGGCACGCTTTCCGAAGCCATGAGCCAGACCACCGGCGTGGTGGTTCAGCACAACGATTCGGACCGCGTCAGCTATTCCTCGCGCGGTTACTCGATCAACAATTTCCAGATCGATGGAATGCTCAACACCTTCAGCTACATGAAGTCCGATTCCGACACCATTATTTACGACCGCATCGAAGTGGTTCGCGGCGCGACCGGCCTGACCACGGGCGCCGGCGATCCTTCCGCGACGATCAACATGGTGCGCAAACGGCCGACCGCACAATGGGAGGCCCAGACCGGTGTCAGCGGCGGCAGCTATGACGATTACTACAGTTACGTCGATGTCGGCGGACCGCTGGCCTTCGACGGCCGCTTGCGCGGTCGCGGTGTGCTGGCTTATCGCGACAGCGGTTCCTACCGAGACAAGTACGCGTTGCAACGGGAAGTCGGCTACGGGATTCTCGAAGCCGACCTGACTGATGACACCGTGCTGGCCGTGGGATACGACTACCAAAACAAACAGGTGCAAGGCACCTCTTGGGGCACCGTGCCCTACTGGAATGCTGACGGCAGCAAAGCCAACCTCGGACGCTCCACCAACATGGCCACACCGTGGAGTTCCTGGCCACTGAAAGACAAGACCGCGTTTGCCACGCTGGACCAGCAACTGGGCGCCGGCTGGCACCTCAAGGCCGCTTACACCCACCGTGAGAGTGACACCGACGGCAAGATCTACTACGGCGGTGGCGGCTTCCCCGAGGCCGATCGCAGCGGCATGATCGCCAACGTCAGCCACATGGTTGGCACGCAAAAAATGAAAGCCTATGACTTCAACGTGTCCGGCCCTTATTCGCTGTTCGGGCGTGAGCACGAAATGATGATCGGCTATGGCGAAGCCGAACGCAGCGAAGACAACCCTTACACGGTAGACGGCCCGCGGTCGCCGGATTACGAGAAAGTCCCCGACTGGAAGTACATGGGCGGCATTCCCAAATTCCCGGACACCGTCACCGGCCTGAAAGGCTCCGATGAAAGCACCCGGCAAAAGGCCGGTTACCTGGCCACGCGCCTGACCCTGACCGACGACCTGCACGCGGTACTCGGCAGTCGCTATGGCACGTGGGAAATTTCAAGAAAGGCCAACCAATACGACGGCAATCTGCAACTGACCGGTGTCGAATCCACCAGCCAGAAGCACAACGACATGTGGACACCGTACGCCGGGCTGCTCTACGACATCACGCCTGAATACACCGCTTATGTCAGCTACACCGATATTTTCAAGCCGCAGGACGAGCGTGACAGCAATCACAACTACCTCGAGCCAGTGGTCGGCAGCAACTATGAACTGGGGCTCAAGGGCAGCCTGCTCGAAGAGCGACTGAACCTCGCTACCGCGGTGTTCTGGAGCAAGCAGGATAACGTGGCCGAACTCGACGACTCGGTGCCACCGGACCCGGTCACCGGAGAGGAGTTCTTTAAATCGGGCGGCAAAGGCAACAAAGTCCAGGGTTTCGAAGCCGAGGTCTCAGGTGAAGTGATGGCAGGCTGGAACATGACGGCCGGCTACACCTACACCCACTCGGCCAATGGCGAGAAGCAGCGCAACAACACCAACCAGCCGTTGAACATGTTCCGCTTCTCCACGGCTTATCGCTTGCCCGGCGACTGGCAGGCACTGACCGTGGGCGGCGCCGTGAACTGGCAAAGCGACGTCTACCGCGCCGCCAGACGCCCGGTCGGCCGTGGCGCCGATGGCGAGATCATTACCGCCAGCACCCACATCCGTCAGGAGGCCTACACGGTGGTCAAACTGATGTCGCGCTACGCATTTGATCAGCACCTGTCGGCTTCGCTGAACGTCGACAACCTGTTCGACAAGAAGTATTACGACAACGTCGGCTTCTACAACGGCGTCTACTGGGGTGACCCGCGCACGGTCACCCTGAGCCTGGACTGGAAGCTCTGACGCAGATCATATCCAGCTGACGGAATCGGCGGATAATGGCTTGGCAACATTGGTTCATGGACGAAAGAGCACCCTATCCGCAGTAGGAGGCACACCATGAAACGTACCGCGTTGATCCTTGCCAGTCTGATGATGTTCGGTTCGACCGCAGCCTTTGCCGAAGGCGGTGCCGAGCGCATGAGGTATTACTTCGAAACCCTGCACTTCAAACAACAGCAGGCCAACGGCATCGAGACCAGGACGATCGAGCTGAGGGTTCCGAACGATCAGACCGCGCAAGTGACCGAAACCTATCGGCCGACATAAACGATGGCAAACGGGCGTTCTGAGGGACGCCCTTTTTTATGCCCGCTCGACAGTTTTCACGCGCCCAGCAGCACCCCGCAAAACCCGCCCAGCAGCACCAGTAACCACGGCTGGCACCGCCAGAACAGCAGCGCCATCAATGCCAGGACCGCCATCAGAACATCCAGCGGCCCGAGGATCGAGGTGGTCCACAATGGCTGATACAACGCAGCCAGCAACAACCCGACCACCCCGGCGTTCACCCCGGCCAGCGCCGCTTGCACTCGGCCAATGCCACGCAAGCGCTGCCAGAACGGCAGGACGCCGATCACCAGCAGCAGCGACGGCAGGAAAATCGCCAGGACGCACACCAGCGCGCCGCTCCAGCCGCTGATGGACGCGCCAAGGAACGCCGCAAACGTGAACAATGGTCCTGGTATCGCTTGCGCGGCGGCGTAACCGGCGAGAAACACGTCATTGTCGAGCAATCCCGTGCTCACGACCTGGCTTTGCAACAGCGGCAACACCACATGGCCGCCGCCAAACACCAGCGCCCCCGTGCGGTAGAAACGGTCGAACAGGCTGGTCAGCGAGTCCGGCCAGTAATGCGCAATCAACGGCAACCCCAACAGCAACGTCACGAACACAGCTATCGCCAGCCAGCCGGCCACGCGACTGACCCGAATCGACAAACCCTCCCGTGGCGCTGCATTGGCGTTGTGCAGCAAGACCAGGCCGATCAGCGCCGCCACGGCCATCACCGTCAGTTGCCCGCCCATCGTTGGCCAGAGCAACACCCCGGCAGTCGCCAGCAGCGTGATGGCCACTTGCACCGGACCTCGGCATAACGTGCGGGCCATTCCCCACACGGCCTGGGCAACCACGGCGACGGCGACAATTTTCAGCCCGTGAATCAAACCGGCCGGCAACGCCCAGCCACCGTGGGTGATGCCCAATGCCAGCAGCGTCAGGATCAGCGCCGAGGGCAAGGTAAACCCTGCCCACGCCGCCAATGCCCCCCAATAGCCGGCGCGGGACAAACCCAGCGCCATGCCCACCTGGCTGCTCGCCGGGCCCGGCAGAAACTGGCACAGGGCAATCAGTTCGGCGTAGGCGGCTTCGCCGAGCCAGCGCCGACGCGCCACGAACTCGTCACGAAAATAGCCCAGATGGGCAACAGGACCGCCAAACGAGGTCAGCCCCAGGCGCAGAAAGATCAGGAAAATCGCCCACGGCTTGTCCGTTTTCACGGGTGCCCTGCCTTGCGCGTCATCGAGGCGGCTCATGTGGCGTTAAAGGTCCTTGGTCCAAAACAGCATTCGGCCATGGGCCGGGTCGAACATGCCGGGGGCAAATCCGAACTTGCCATAAGACGCCTGCGCGACGGCATTACCCTCGAGGACTTCCAGGGTGATCTTGCAGCAGCCGCGCTGGCGGGCGATGTCTTCAACTTTTTGCAGCATCTTCTGGCTCAACCCCAGGCCGCGAAACCTGGGCATCACCGCCACATCGTGCACGTTGACCAGCGGCCGGCAGGCAAACGTCGAGAAACCTTCGAAGCAATTGACCAGCCCGGCCGGTTCGCCACCGACAAACGCCAGCACGCTGAATGCATGAGGACGCTTGGCCAGTTCCCTCGGCAGTTGCCGCAGGATGTCTTCGGGCAGTGGGTGCCCGCCGCCCATCGGGTCTTCGGCGTAGGCATTGAGCACCACACCGATCGCCTCGGCATGCAGCCCATTGGTGTAGCTTGCCTGAAGCACTAGAATTTCTGCGGATTCCATTTCCATCGTCAACGTCCCGTCAAGTTGCCCCGGCGCGTCACTCGCGCCGGGAGGTCGACGGACATTATCGCGAGGCGCAATCGGCGACAACCCGAACCTGTTTCAAACGCCCCAGATCAGCGTTTCGGTCCAGCCCAACTCGGCAAAATCCTCAGCCCTCAGGTGCGATTCCCCGGCGCAGAAAAACTCGTCCAGCTGCGGCGGCGTGACCGAGGTGCCGCTGAGCATCGCGTGGACCTGGCCGCGATGATGCAGCTGGTGTTCGAACAAATGCGACAGCAGGCGCAGACGGCTGTCATGTTGCGGCGTGTCCCGGGCGATGGTCACGATTCGCCCCAGATCGGCGTCGCGCAATTGTTCGCAATAGGCAATCAGGCGACGGTCCACATGCGCTTGTTCACGCTGCAGGTCGGCGGCCAACGCGAACGGCTCTTCTTTGGCAAAGAACACATAGCAATCAGGATGCGGATCGTCCCCGCGCAGTTCCCGCTCCAGCGCATCCACGTAAAACCAGTCGCACGTCAGGATGTGGTTGAGGGTGGCGATCAGGCTGGGGAAGAAGCTCACTCGCGGTGCCGCCAGTTCGGCCGGGCTCAGCTGAGTCCAGGCCTTGGCGAGTCGGTAATTGGCCCAGGCATTCTGATAGGCCATGGTCAGCAAATGGTGAGACAGAGGCTGATTCATATTCGCGGCTCCCGGCCATCAGGCTTCGGCGAAACGTTGCAACTGCATTTCCTGTAAACGGCTTAACGTGCGGCGGAACGGGAATTCCAGATAACCCTCGGTGTACAACGCCGCCATCGGCACCTGCGCTTCCAGGTACAGCGGCACCTTGCGGTCGTAGCACTCGTCCACCAGGGCAATGAAACGCCGGACACCGTCGTCATGCACCGACAATTGCGGCAGCTCGCGATCACCGGCCACGACCCGTTCGGCACCGTCTTCCGTGCCTCGGGCGATGCGTCCTTCACGTTTCTGTGCGCTCAGATTTGGCACTTCACTCAACAGAATAGCGCTGAAGGTGTCGCACAGCGCCATGAAGTCCATGGCGGCGAACGGTTGTTCGCACAGGTCGGCGTAGCGGCACCAGAGTACTGTCGAACTGGCCTGCACCACAGTGACCGAGCGGTAACCAACCGTGATCGGATCGCTGGACGTGGGCTGGCCTGCGGTCAACCCGTTGAACACCTCACCGAGCGCGCTCGGCTGCCCGGGCGCCGCCACCCAATACCGTTGCAGACCCGCGCCGGGATGCAGGCGATGGTCTTCGCCGCCATCCACCGCGATCACCTGCATGTGTTTTTTGATCGCTTCGATGGCGGGCACGAAGCGGTCACGGTTGAAGCCATCGGCGTATAGCTGGTCCGGCGGTTGATTGGAGGTGCAGACCACCACCACGCCCTGCTCGAACATCACCTGAAACAAACGCCCGAGAATGATCGCGTCGCCGATGTCGTTGACGAACAGTTCATCGAAACACAGCACCCGCACTTCCTGGCTCAACTCACGGGCCAGCGCCTTCAACGGGTCGGCGGTGCCGGTCAGCTGGAACGAGCGCTGATGCACCCAGCCCATGAAATGGTGAAAGTGTTGGCGTCGGGCCGGGACCTTGAGGTTTTGGTAGAACTGATCCATCAACCAGGTCTTGCCCCGTCCGACCGGCCCCCAGAGGTAAACGCCGGTGATCGGCGTGCGGCCTTCATGCAGGGCTTCGTGGCATTTTTGCAGCGCCCACACGGCATGTTCCTGGGCTTCGTCCTGGACGAAGCCCTTCTGTTCAATGGCGTGTTGCCAGGCGCTTAGGGGAGAGTCGACATTCATGCGCGGCAGTATGCCATGCGCTCGGGTTTACACAGAGATGTCCAGCCGGGCGATCTTGCCCTGCTCGTTGAGGCGGAACATGTAGCGCAGTTCCAGCGGACTGCCGGGAAAGGTCCCGGAAATCAGGTTGTGCACCAGGACTTTGCCGGTACGTTGCTGAACGTCGAGCACTTCGACCCGTGGTTCATAACGTTGCGCGGTGTCTTGCATCCATTGGGCGATGGCTTGCGTGCCGATCCGGTGTTGGCCCTCATCGAACACGTTGGCGTCCTCAGCAAAAAAACTGCCGACCCGCGAGGTGTCGCGGGCATTGGCGGCGGCAATGTAGGCGGCGATGGCGGGTGCCAGTGAAGAGGCTGGATTGGACATGGGTGCGGCTCCTTGTTGTTTGATTCTGGAGCCATGCTAGAACAGGTCTGTGTCAGTTCTTGTCAGGAGTGAAACGCCCGGCGTCATCCAGTTGCATCTGCTTGTGCCAGGTGCGCAACAGGTCGCTGCGTCGCCCCGGATAGCGCTCGCCCTGCTCGTGAGCGGCCGAGATCCGGTCGGTACGAAACGTGCGGTAGGCACTGCGCAATTCGCACCAGGCGACAATGATCCGCACCTCATTGAGAAAACCCAGCGCCAATGGCCAGATCAGCCGCTGACTGGGCACCTGTTGAGCGTCTGCATAATCGATGTTCAGCTTGGATTGATCGCGAATCGCCTGACGAAACACGTTCAACGGCACGGCGTTTTGCGGATACCCATAGCCGCGCGGGCCCGGCAACACCGTCGGGTTGCGCAAAGCATCCTGAGCTTCAGGCGCCAACACGGCGGCAATCTTCGCCAGGGCATCGGCCGCGGCTTTGCTCAACACCTCGTCGCCACGCTGATCGACGTAACGCAATCCGAGCACGATGGCTTCGGTTTCGTCGGCATTGAGCATCAGAGGCGGCAGGAACAACCCGCTGCGCAACACGTAGCCGACCCCTGCTTCGCCGAAGATGGGTGCGCCCAGCGCGGTCAACTCGGCGATGTCGCGGTACAACGTGCGTTCGGAAATCTGCAATTCCCCGGCGAGCGTCGCGGCCGTGGCCGGACGACTTTTACCCCGCAGCACTTGCAACAACGTGAGTAAACGAGTGGTACGCGACACGATCGGCAGGCTCTTTCCTGAAAAGTCGTCGGAGCTTAGCAGAGGCCGCTGTCAGAAGTTGGCAGGAGCGCCGCCCTGAGGGTCAGCTGTTTTGCCCTGCGTGGAAAAGCGCCTTGACGAGCCATATTACTCGCATCATATTAAATACATGTTGCTAGACATTTAAATTACCCCGGGCGTCGTTCCTCAGGAGTTATCTCATGCATTACACAGTCTTCGGCCGCAAAACCGGCTTGCGGGTTTCGGAACTGGCGCTGGGCGCCGGTAACTTCGGCACCGGCTGGGGGCATGGCGCCGAGCGTGACGAAGCCAAGCGCATTTTCGACGGTTACCTGGAAGCCGGCGGCAACTTCATCGACACCGCCAACGGTTATCAGGCCGGCCAGTCGGAAGCCATGCTCAGCGAGTTCATCGCACCGGAACGCGATCACCTGGTTATCGCCACCAAATACACCATGGGTACCACGCCAGCCGCGGGCATTTCCCACACCGGCAACAGCCGCAAGAACATGGTTCGTGCCGTGGAAGAAAGCCTGAAACGGCTCAACACCGATCACATCGACCTGTTCTGGGCGCACATCAGTGACGGCGTGACGCCGATGGAAGAGATCCTGCGCGGCTTCGACGACCTGGTGCGCGCCGGCAAGATTCACTACGCCGGGCTGTCGAATTTCCCGACCTGGCGCATTGCTCGCGCCGATGTCCTGGCCGAAGTACGCGGTTTCGCGCCGATTGCAGCGATTCAGGCCGAATACAGCCTGGCCGAACGCACCGCCGAACGTGAGTTGCTGCCGATGGCCGAAGCGCTCGGGCTGGCAGCTACGATCTGGTCGCCGCTGGGTGGCGGGTTCCTCACGGGCAAGTACCGCAGCAATGATGACAACAACCGCGCCGCCAAACTCGGCATGCTGGTCCACACCGAGAAAAGCGCCCACGAAACCGCCCTGCTCGACACCTTGCTCGCAGTGGCAGCGGAGCTTGAAGCCACGCCGACCCATGTGGCCATTGCCTGGCTGCGGGAAAAGGCCACGCGTTCGACGACGGCGCTGATTCCGATTCTGGGTTCGCGCACTCGTGAGCAACTGGATGCGACATTGGGCGCGTTGACGGTGCAATTGAGCCCGGAGCAGTTGTCGCGGCTTGATGGGGTCAGCAACGTGCCGAAGGGCGTGCCACATGAAACGATTGCCGGTTCGGCGGCGCGGTATACAGGGGCTGAAACCCTTGACCTGCCAATCATTCCGGTGGCCTGAAAGAGCTTCGCGGGCAAGCCTCGCTCCTACAGATTTGTGGCGTTCACAGACTTTGTGTTCGCCACAAGAAGGCGTCTTACCGGTCTATTTTGTGCCTGGCCGCATACAGGCACAGCATCTCCATCGCCAATGTCGCCGCCGCCAGTGACGTAATGTCCGCATGGTCGTAGGCCGGCGCGACTTCCACCACGTCCATCCCCACCAGATTGATCCCGCGCAACCCGCCGAGAATTTCCAGCGCCTGCACCGTGCTCAAGCCTCCACACACCGGCGTTCCGGTGCCCGGTGCGAACGCCGGGTCTAGGCAATCGATATCGAACGTCAGGTACACCGGGTTATCCCCCACCCGCGCACGAATCGCCTCGACAATCGCCTCACACCCTTGCCGATGCACCTGCCGCGCATCCAGCACCTGGAAGCCCTGGTGATCATCATTGGTGGTGCGCAAGCCGATCTGCACCGAGCGCGACGGATCCACCAAACCTTCCTTGGCCGCGTGCCAGAACATCGTCCCGTGATCGACGCGCTTGCCCTCTTCGTCCGGCCAGGTATCGCTGTGGGCGTCAAAGTGAATCAACGACAGGGGGCCATGTTTGCGCGCATGGGCCTTGAGCAGCGGATAACTGACGAAGTGGTCACCGCCGAAGGTCAGCATCGCGCAACCGCCGTTCAGGATGTGCTCGGCGTGTGCCTCGATGCTTTCCGGCACCGCGTGCGGCGAGCCGTAATCGAAGGCGCAATCACCGTAGTCGATGACCGCCAGATGATCGAACGGGTCAAACGTCCATGGCCAGTGACGTTCCCAGGCAATCCCGGTCGATGCGGCGCGAATGCCGCGCGGGCCGAAGCGCGCACCGGGACGGTTGCTGGTGGCGGTGTCGAACGGCACACCGCTGACCACCACGTCGACGCCGCGCAAATCACGGCTGTAGCGACGACGCATGAAACTGGTGATACCGGCGTAAGTACTTTCGGCGGCAGTACCGAAGAGGCTGTCGCGGGTCAGGGCCTGATCGTTTTGCATCGGGACGTCCATGGGATCTCCTTGTTATTTATTGGCGGCTACGGAAAGTGGTCCACAGGCGAGTGCGCGAGCGCATGTCCTTGAGGCTCATGCTGCGGTCGGCGTACAGCCGTTCGCGGGTGTCGGCCAGGGGGTAGATGTCCGGGTCGGTCCGCACGGCTTCGTCCACCAGCGGCGTCGCTGCACGGTTGGCCGTGGCAAAGAACAGCGTGTTGGTCAGCGCCGCGACGGACTCGGGGCGCAACATGAATTCAATGAATGCCCGAGCCGCTTCAGGGTGCGGCGCGTCCTTGGGTATCGCCAGGTTGTCCTGCCAGACCAGCGTGCCTTCCTTCGGAATCCGGTAGGCCACCTCGAACGGTTTGTTGGCCTTGCGCGCCTGGTCGGCGGCCATGCTGGCGTCGCCGTTATAGGTCAAGGCCAGGCACACGCTGCCATTGGCCAGATCGCTGATCTGCCGCCCGGTGGCGACGTACAGCACATTGGGCTGCAACTGATGCAACAACGCCTCGGCGGCGGTCAGATCTGCCTTGTCGGTGCTGTAGGGATCTTTACCGAGATAGTGCAACGCCAGGCCAATCACTTCCTGGGGCGAATCGAGAATCGCAATGCCGCAGTCCTTCAGCTTGCCGGCGTATTGCGGTTTGAACAGCAGATCGAGGCTGTTGAGCGGCACACCGGGCAAGCGTTTTTGCACCGCCTCGACGTTCATCCCCAGCCCCAGCGTGCCCCAGGTATACGGCACGCCATAACGATTGCCAGGGTCGACAGCCTCCAGTTTTTCCAGCAGGTCCGGGTCGAGGTTGGCGTAGCCCTTGAGCCCTTCGTGGGGAATCTCCTTCAGCGCACCGGCCGCCAGACCACGGGCCAGCACGCTGGAGGACGGCACCACCACGTCATAACCGCTGCCGCCGGTGAGCAGTTTGGTTTCCAGCACTTCCGAAGAATCGAACGTGTCGTAACGCACATGAATGCCGGTTTCCTTTTCGAAATGCTGCAGGGTTTCAGGCGGCACGTAATCGGCCCAACTGTAGAGGTTGAGGGTTTTTTCCTCTGCCTGGGCCGACGCGGCCATGGCGAGAAAGAGCGCGGGTAAACCCAGTTTGAATACGGGAGCCATGACGAACACCTGACCAGAGGAAGTGGTTGCAGCGTGCGCCCTCGGATACATTGGCGAAATACCAAGTTTGTTAACCTGACTTTATTGCGGAGTAATGTTTGATGCTCGGTCAACTCCACGACCTCGACCTGCAACTGCTGCGCCTGTTTGTCCGCGTGGTGGAATGCGGCGGGTTCAGCGCAGCGCAAGGTGAACTGGGGTTGAGCCAGTCGAGCATCAGCCAGCAAATGGCCAGACTCGAAACCCGGCTCGGCTATCGTTTGTGCAGTCGCGGCAAGGGTGGATTCCGGGTCACGCCCAAGGGCGAACAGTTGCTGAGTGCGACGCGCGGGCTGTTTGAGTCCATCGAAGCGTTCCGTCATCAATCCAACGGTGTGGCGGGTCGGTTGATCGGCGAAGTGCGCCTGGGTTTGTCCGAAGCGCTTGATCAATCGGTGCTGCAAAAAGTCGCCGATGCCATCCGTCGCTTTCGTGAACGGGACGAATCGGTGCGCATCGAGTTGATGAGCGCCATGCCCGGTGAAATGGAACGCCTGTTGCTGCAACAACGGCTGGACCTGGCGATCGGCTATTTCTCCCAAGTGCAAAGCGCGTTTGACTACCGCGAACTGTTCAGCGAAACCCAGCACCTGTACTGCGCCCCGGGTCATCCGTTGTTCACCGACGACGCGCCGGACGATCTGGCGTTGCAGGCGTGCGACCGGGTCGATCATCCCTATCGTTTTCTGCGCAGTGACGAGCCGTTTCAAGGCAAATTATGTTCGGCACGGTCCGAGCAGGTCGAAGGCACCCTCGCCTTCATCCTGTCCGGCAAGCATGTCGGCTATTTGCCTGAACATTTTGCCCGCAGCTGGGAAGACAAAGGTTTGCTGCGCGCCGTGCGCCGGGATGACCTGAGTTTTGATGTGGCGTTTCATCTGGCGCGCCATCGTGCCCAGGTGCCGGGGGATGCGCAGAAAGCCTTTGAAGAAGACTTGCTCGCCGCGTTTGAATGAACACGCACGGACCTGTGGCGAGGGAGCTTGCTCCCGTCCGGCGGCGCAGCCGTCGCAAGATCTGCACACAAGGTGTGGTTGAAGGAATGCCGGGGGCCGCTACGCAGCCAACGGGAGCAAGCGCCCTCGCCACAGCTCCGTGTGTATCGTTTGCCCTCGGTGCCCGCTGCTGGCATCCTGCGCCTCCATTTTTTGACCTGGCCCCTGGCGCTTTCCTCGTGACCTCTTCCGAACACGCAAAACCCCAGTCCCGTTCCGACCTGATCTACGGCCTCAACGACCGCCCACACCTCACCGCCACGGTCTTCGCCGCCTTGCAGCATGTGCTGGCGAGTTTTGTCGGCATCATCACGCCCACCCTGATCATGGGCGGTGCTCTGGGCCTGCAAAGCGAAGTGCCGTACCTGATCAGCATGGCGCTGTTTGTCTCGGGCCTGGGCACCTTTGTTCAGGCGCGTCGGTTCGGCCCGATCGGTTCCGGCCTGTTGTGCCTGCAAGGCACCAGTTTCTCGTTCATCAGCGTGATTCTCAGCGCCGGGTTCATGGTCAAGGCCCGGGGTGGCGGCACCGATGAAATCCTCTCGACGATTTTCGGCGTGTGCTTTTTCGCGGCATTTATCGAAGTGGTGTTGAGCCAGTTCATCGGCAAGCTGCGGATGCTGATCACACCCGTGGTGACCGGCACCATCATTACCCTGATGGGGCTTTCGCTGATCAAGGTCGCGATGACCGACATCGCCGGCGGCTTTGGCGCGGCGGACCTTGGCGCGGCCAGTCATCTGGGGTTGGCGGCGTTGGTGCTCGGCACGATCGTGGTGCTGAACCGGGTCGATGTGCCGTTCCTGCGCCTGGGGGCGATTGTCATTGGCCTGACCCTCGGTTACGTCGTGGCCTGGCTTATGGGCGACGTCAATTTCGCCAGCCTGCCCGACGTGCCGCTGATGAGCGTGCCGGTGCCGTTCAAGTACGGCTTCAATTTTGACTGGGTGGCGTTTGTGCCGGTGGCGGTGATTTTCCTGGTGTCGCCGCTGGAAGCCGCCGGTGATCTGACCGCCAACTCGATGATTTCCCGGCAACCGGTCAAGGGTCCGATTTACATCCGCCGGATCAAGTCCGGCCTGCTGGCTGACGGCCTGAACTCGGCCATGGCGGCGGTGTTCAACAGCATGCCGATGGTGACCTTCGCGCAAAACAACGGGGTGATCCAGCTCACCGGCGTGGCCAGCCGTTACGTGGCGTTCTTCATCGCCGGCCTGCTGGTGTTGCTGGGGCTGTTCCCGATGATTGGCGCGGTGCTGCAATTGATGCCCAAACCGGTGCTCGGCGGCGCGGAACTGGTGATGTTCGGCACCGTGGCGGTGGCCGGCATCAAGATCCTCGCCGAGGCCGGTCTGCATCGGCGCAACATGCTGATCGTGGCGATTTCCATCGGCATGGGCCTGGGGGTCGCAGCGGTGCCCGAAGTGCTGCGCGAGCTGCCCAAGGCGCTGCACAACATCTTCGAATCACCGATCACCGTCGGCGCGTTGTGCGCTATCGTGCTGAACATCTTCCTGCCCGAGGAATTCATCGAGCTGGAAGAGGACGATTTCGATCCGGAAGCGTCGATCTTGCAGGTCATGGAAAACCCCGATGTCCCGGCCAAGGGTGAACCCCCACGGCCTGCGGCAGTCGCACAGTTGAACCGCTAGAAAGCTCGAGGGCTGAGCCCGTGGCGGCTCAGCCCTTTTCTTTATGAGAGTGTCTACATGCGCAGCGTCCACGCCGTCATCCTTTCTCTGCTGTTGCTCTCCCTGAGCGCCTGCGCCCTCTTCCCCCATCGCGATCCTTTGAACATCAACGTGGTCGGCATCGAGCCGCTGCAAAGCCAGGATATGGAAGTGCGCTTTGCCGTAAAGATCCGGGTACAGAACCCCAACGAAACGCCGATCGACTACAACGGCGTGGCGCTGGATCTGGAAGTCAATGGCCAGCCACTGGCGTCCGGCGTCAGCGATCAGTCGGGCTCGATTGCACGCTTTTCCGAAACCGTGCTGAGCGTGCCGGTGAGCGTTTCGGCGTTCTCGGTGTTACGCCAGACGTTGGGGCTGAGCCAGACGCAGACACTGAATAATCTTCCCTACGTGTTACGCGGCAAACTGGCGGGCGGCTTGTTTGGAACGGTGCGCTTCGTGGACACCGGGAAGCTGAGCTTGCCGGGGTCGACAGCCGGAACTCGGTCATACCGACAATGAATATCCCCCTGTGGGAGCGAGCCTGCTCGCGAAGACGGAGTGTCAGTCAATACATGTGTTTTCTGACACACCGCCTTCGCGAGC
>NZ_JASCOM010000154.1:0-14246 GCF_029959925.1 Pseudomonas sp. PS02303 | reverse complement strand
TGCTCTCGAAGAGGTCGTGTCAGTCAACATCAGTGTTGAATGACACACCGCTTTCGCGAACAAGCCCGCTCCCACGGGGATTGCATCAAGCCGCCAGTTACCTCAACAACATTTAGGCCCGGCCTTGCTCCCGTAACGCGCTTCCTGGCGTTCCCGGAAGAACACTTCGTAGCTCATCACCGGCTTGTCCGGGTGTTTGCCCTGCATGTGTTCGACGTAGGTGTCGTAGTCCGGCATGCCCACCATCAAGCGCGCGGCCTGACCGAGGTATTTACCGAGGCGACTCAGGTCATTGAACATTTGGCGCCCTCCTCCCTCACGCTTGCGGCAGCGCCTGGTATGGGGCTTCTTTATCCGTGCGTTCCTTGCTGCCCCAGGCCGCAATGCCGACCTTGAGCGCAAAGAACAGGATGCTGAAGACCACCAGCAGGAACAGCGCGGTCAGCGTTGCGTTGGTGTAGGCGTTGTAGATCACGTGGTGCATCTGGTCGATGCTCTTCGCCGGGGCGAGGATCTGGCCGTTGGCCAGCGCATCGCTGTACTTCTTGGCCAGGGCCAGGAAACCGATCGCCGGGTTGGCATCGAACAGCTTGATGAAGCCTGCGGTGGTGGTGCAGATCAGCAGCCACACGGCTGGCAACATGGTCACCCAGACGTAGCGCTGACGTTTCATTTTGATCAGCACAACGGTCGCCAACATCAGCGCGATACCGGCCAGCATCTGGTTGGAGATACCAAACAGCGGCCACAAAGTGTTGATGCCGCCCAGAGGGTCGATCACGCCTTGATACAGCAGATAACCCCACATCGCCACGCAACCAGCGGTCGCGATCAGGTTGGCGGTCCAGGATTCAGTGCGCTTCAGCGACGGTACGAACGAACCGAGCAAATCCTGCAACATGAAACGCCCGGCACGGGTGCCCGCATCGACGGCCGTCAGGATGAACAACGCTTCAAACAGGATCGCGAAGTGGTACCAGAACGCCATGGTGTTTTCACCTGGCAGAACGTGATGCAGGATCTGCGCGATACCGACCGCCAGGGTCGGCGCACCGCCAGCACGGGCCAGGATCGTGGTTTCACCGATGTCCTTGGCCACCGCTTGCAGCGCTTCCGGAGTAATTGCAAAACCCCAGCTGCTGACGGTCTGAGCAACCGAAACAGCATCAGAGCCAACCAGCGCCGCCGGGCTGTTCATGGCGAAGTACACGCCCGGTTCGATCACCGAAGCCGCGACCATCGCCATGATGGCGACGAAGGATTCCATCAGCATGCCGCCGTAACCGATGTAACGGGCATGACCTTCGCTGGCCAACAGTTTCGGCGTGGTGCCGGAGGCAATCAGTGCATGGAAACCCGAGACCGCGCCGCAGGCGATAGTGATGAACAGGAACGGGAACAACCCGCCTTTCCACACCGGGCCAGTGCCGTCGATGAACTGGGTCAGTGCCGGCATTTTCAGGTCGGGCATGGTGATCAGAATGCCGATCGCCAAGGCGACGATGGTGCCGATCTTCAGGAAAGTCGACAGGTAATCACGCGGGGCCAGAATCAGCCACACCGGCAATACCGCGGCGACAAAACCATAGCCGATCAACATCCAGGTGATCTGAATGCCAGTAAACGTAAACGCTTTGGCCCAGACCGGATCAGCAGCAATCTGCCCACCGAGCCAGATCGAACCGAGCAGCAACAGCACACCAATGATGGAGATTTCACCAATGCGACCCGGGCGGATGTACCGCATGTAGATGCCCATGAACATCGCGATCGGGATGGTCGCCATCACCGTGAAAATCCCCCACGGGCTCTCGGCCAAGGCTTTCACGACGATCAATGCCAGCACCGCAAGGATGATGATCATGATCAGGAAGCAGCCAAACAGCGCAATGGTCCCGGGGATGCGGCCCATTTCTTCCCGGACCATATCGCCCAGGGAACGGCCGTTGCGACGGGTGGACATGAACAGGACCATGAAGTCCTGAACCGCACCGGCCAGCACCACGCCGGCAATCAGCCAAAGCGTACCGGGCAGATAGCCCATCTGCGCCGCCAAAACGGGACCGACCAGCGGACCTGCGCCGGCGATGGCCGCGAAGTGGTGACCAAAAAGTACGTGTTTGTTGGTCGGCACGTAGTCCAGGCCATCATTGTTGATGACGGCGGGCGTGGCACGATTGGGGTCGAGTTGCATCACCTTGGTGGCGATGAACAGGCTGTAGTAGCGGTAGGCAACGAGGTAGATAGCGACTGCTGCGACTACGATCCACAGGGCGTTGATCGCTTCGCCGCGGCGCAAGGCCACGACACTTAGCGCAAACGCTCCCAGAACAGCCACGGCAAACCAGGCGAGGTGTTTAGCCATACGGGGCATAGCGTGTCTCCTGCCGACAGCCAGTGGACTGCGGCGGTAATTTTTTATAATTGTGTCCGCGGTGCGGAGCTGGCCCAATATCCCCGCATGCCGTCCACAAATAAATCCGCGTTACTACGTACATGGCGCCTACGTAGTTTTACGTAGATGCGCTCCTACAAGGGTTTTGCATTTCACCTGACAGACATCCCCGCCGCAGGTCATTCCGTCCAGCACCGCTACTGGACGCGCGTATCTTTGACATATGATGCCGGGCCATCGCCTTCCCTCGGTCCGGTCAGGAGCCAAGATGCAGCTCAAACACAAAATCGTCGCGCTCGGAATTCTGCCGCTGGTGTTGGCGATCGCGGTGATCTGCGCGCTGGTGATTTCCCTCAATCGCCAACTCGGCGATCAACAGGCGCAGCTGATTGAAGACAGCATTCTGGCGAGCAAACGCGCCGAGCTTAAAAACTACGTGGAAATGGCCCAGAGCCTGATCGCGCCGCTCTACGACGACGGGCACGGTGACGAGCACGCCCAGCAACAGGTGCTGGAAGAACTGCGCAAACTCAGTTTTGGCATCAACGGCTACTTCTTCGTCTACGACCGTGAGGGTCGCAGCCTGATGCACGCGCGCCAGTCGGAACTGGTGGGCAAATACCTGTGGGACATGAAAGATCCCCAAGGTTTGCCGGTGATTCAGGCACTGCTCAAAAGTGCGCAATCCGGCGAAGGTTTTCAGCGCTACGCCTGGAACAAGCCTTCCTCCGGCCAGGTCACCGACAAACTCGCGTATGTAGTGATGCTGGACCGTTGGGGCTGGATGCTCGGTACCGGCATCTACCTTGAAGACGTTGAGCGCGCCACCCAGCAGGCGCGTGACGAAGTGGCCCAAGGCATCCGCAAAACCATGCTGGCGATTGCCGCGGTGGCCCTCGTGGCCGTGCTGTTTGTCTTCGCCAGCGGCATGACGCTCAACGTCAGCGAGCATCGCCTGGCGGACAAAAAGCTCCAGCGCCTGACCCAGCGGATCGTCAGCCTCCAGGAGGAAGAGCGCTCACGGGTTTCCCGAGAGCTGCACGACGGCATCAGCCAGGTGCTCGTCTCCATAAAATTCCAGTTCGAACTGGCCAGCCTGCTGCTGGAGAATGGCCAGGCCAACGACAAGGGTTTGAATACGCTGAAAGATGCCACGGAGCGCCTTGGCGACGCGATTGGCGAGGTTCGCAGCCTCTCTCACGATCTGCGCTCGTCATTGCTCGACACGCTGGGCCTGCCGGCGGCGATCGGGCAGCTCGCCGCCGAATTCGAGCAGCGCAGCGGTCTCACCGTGACTTACGACGATAATGAATTTGATTGTGACCTGGTCGACGGCGCGGCGGTTTCGCTGTTCCGGATTGTGCAGGAAGGCCTGACCAACATCGAACGCCACGCACAGGCTAAAAACGTTTCGATTACCCTGCATGGGTCACAGGAATCCGTGCGGTTGACGGTGGTCGACGACGGTGTCGGTTTTAATGTCGCCCAGGTCGAACGTCGCCACGCGGGCATCGGCCTGCGTAACATCCGTGAGCGTGTCGAACATTTTGGCGGGCGGTTCGACCTGATATCGATGCCTGGAAGAAGTGAGCTGGACGTGCTGCTGCCGATGAAAATGCCCGGTGCGAAACGCTGACCCACCCCCTTACAACAAGAGTGAATATCTGCGATGAACCTGCCCTACCCGATCCGCGTCGCCCTGGTCGACGATCACTCCCTGGTCCGCGACGGGATCAAAGCGCTGCTCGCGGTCATGGCGCCCCTGGAAGTGGTGGGCGAAGCCGAAAGTGGCGCGCAGGCCATCGAGATGGTCGGGCGCTGCCAGCCAGACTTGTTGCTGGTCGACATCAGCCTGCGCGACATGAACGGGCTTGAGCTGACCCGCGTGCTGCGCAGCCAGTACCCGTCGCTCAAGGTGCTGATGCTGAGCATGTACGACAATTATGAATACGTGAGTGAATCCGTTCGCGCCGGCGCCAGCGGCTATGTGCTGAAGAACTCACCGTCGCGGGAAATCATTGCGGCCATCGAAGCCATCGTCAGTGGCGGCACGTTCTACAGCGCCGAAATCGCCCAGCGGCTGATAGCCGACAAAAGCACCGACAATGAGCTGACCCCTCGCGAAAGCCAGGTGTTGTACAAAATGGCGCAAGGATTGAACAACAAGGAAATGGCCCGCGAGCTCGACATCAGCGTGCGCACTGTGGAAACCCATCGTTTGAGCATCCGCCGCAAACTGAACATCGACAAACCCGCAGCCCTGGTCAAGTACGCGATCGATCACGGGATCATTTCGCGCTAGCAGGCACGCCTTACACCGCCTCGGGATTGACCACCTTGGCAGAGCGGATAAACAACGTCCGCGCCTTCTCCCAGAAATCCCCCCCAGCACAAAAAGACTCATGAGTGTCCTGCCTATCAATGATCGCAGAAGGTTTGAGGGTGCCTGAGAAGCTTAACAGCCGGTTGCTCATTTGGACGGCTATGCTCCAGTGACCTTCTCTGGTTGGACGATACGCGATGCCTCGAGGCCGTTCCTTGCAAAGACTGCCAGGCCACCTCCTCCTGCTCGGCGCACTTGGCCTGAGTGGCTGCGTGCGGCTGGGGCCGGACTTCCAGCCGCCGGGCGAAACGTGGGTCGAACACTGGAATACCGCAGCCCTTGAACACGCCAGTCAACGCGGACCGAATCCGGATATCCGCCAGTGGTGGCAGGTCTTCAACGATCCGCTACTGAATCAGCTGATCGCCGAGTCGGATGCAAATAATTCCAGCCTGAAAATCGCCGGCTTGCGCGTGCTGGAAGCCCGTGCCCAGCTGGGCATTGCGCAAAGCGCTCTGTACCCGCAACTGCAACAAGCCAGCGCCGACAGTTTGTACTTCAATCGCCGGCAATCGGGTGGTACCAATCCCCAGGACAGCCATTTCTGGCAATACAGCGCTGGGTTCGACATGGGTTGGGAGCTGGACTTCTGGGGGCGTTTCAGCCGGGCCATCGAATCGTCCGACGCCAGTTATTTTGCCGCTCAGGCCAACTATGAAGACGTGCTGGTATTGCTGCGCGCCCAGGTCGCGGACACCTACTTTTCATTGCGCACCACTGAGGCCCGGTTACGCGTCGCCCGGGAGAACGCCAAACAACAAAAGCGTAATTTCGAGATCACCGAAAAACTGTTCAACAGCGGCCAGCAAGCGGAACTCGACCTGCAACAGGCCAAAACCCAATACCTCGGCACCCTGAGCACCATCCCCTCCCTCGAAGACCAGTTGCAACGAACGCGTAATGCGTTGGCCGTGCTGATCGGGCAACCGCCCGGCGCGTTACCGATGCTCGTGAGCAACGAAGGCTTGATCCCGCTGGTCGATCGCGCCGTGCTCCAGGATGTGCCGGCCAATCTGCTGCTGCGTCGGCCCGATGTGCGCGCCGCCGAGCTGAATGTCGCCGCCCAGTCGGCATTGATTGGCGTGGCCGAAAGTGACTTCTATCCGTCGCTGACCTTACTTGGCAGCATCGTCTGGTCGGCCGACACGCTCAACGGTACGTCCCGAAGCCTGGACCTGATCGGCGGTCCCAGCCTGCGCTGGAACCTGTTCGACCATGGCCAGATCAGCAATAACGTGCGCGTCCAGGATGCGCGGTTGCAGCAACTGATTGAGGCGTACCGCGACAAAGTCCGCCAGGCCGCGCGGGAGGCTGACGATGCCGCCACTGGTTTGATCAAATCGCTGGAGCGCGAACGCATCCTGAGCGAAGCCGGAGTGGCCGCCAAACGCTCGCTGGTGCTGGCCAGCACGCAGTACCGCGAAGGTTACTCGGACTTTCAGCGGGTGCTCGATGCTCAGCGCGCACTGCTCGAACAGCAGGACAGCTACCTGGTCGCCCGCAGCAACGCGGTGAGCAACCTGATTGCCCTGTACAAATCCCTCGGTGGCGGTTGGTACAGCGCCCAGCCCAAAGTCGATGAAGCCACCCGCCAGCAGATGGAAAAACGCACCGACTGGGGCGACCTGCTGAGCGAGCCCGCCGCCCTCCCTGCCCCACAAGGTAAACAGCCATGAGTGAAACCGTGCAGCCTGTCCCCGAGGCGCCCGCCCCAAAGCCTCCTGAGCCTGCCGCCGACCCGGCGAAAAAAGGCATCAAATGGGTGCTGCTCCTGATCCTCCTGAGCCTGGCGTGGTACCTGGCGGCCGACCGTTTCACGCCCTATACGCAACAAGCCCGCGTAGGCGCCTTTGTCATTCCGGTCGCCTCGGAAGTCGCCGGCCGGGTGATCCGCGTCAACGTGCGCAACAATCAGGACGTCCAGGCGGGCGACGTGCTGTTCGAAGTGGACCCGCAGCCGTATCAGATCGCCGTCGACCGCGCCCGCGCAGACCTTGAATCGACCCGTCGGCAGATCGGCGCCAGCACCGCCGGCATCGCTTCGGCGCAAGCCAACTTGCGCGCGGCCCAGGCCAACGAACTGAAGGCGAAACAAGACAATCAACGTTTGGAAGGTTTGTACCGCGAAGACCCCGGAACCATTTCCGTGCGTCTGCTCGAAGTGTCTCGCGCCAATCGTGAACAGGCGGTCAGCCAGGTTGCGGCCGCCCGCGCCGAAGTGCAACGCGCCCGCGAGCAAGAAGGTGGCAGCGAGGAAGACAACGCCCTGCTGCGAAGCGCCGCCACGGCGCTGTCGATAGCCGAGCTGGATCTGTCCAACACACAGATTCGCGCCCGTTCGGCGGGGTTGGTCACCGACCTGCGCACCGACGCCGGGCAGTTCGCCGCGGCCGGTGGCCCGGTCATGACCCTGATTGCCATCCACGATGTCTGGATCAGCGCGGACATGACTGAAAACAACCTCGGTCTGGTGAAAGTCGATACGCCTGTGGCGATCGTCCTGGATGCATTCCCGGGCGAAGTGTTCGACGGACGCGTGCGCAGTGTCGGTTATGGCGTCAGTGTCGGACAGACACCGGCGCCTGGCACCTTACCCAGTGTCCAGAACAGCCGCGACTGGCTGCGACCGGCCCAGCGTTTTCCGGTGATTATCGAGCTCTCCGAAGACGCCCGAAAAACCTTGCGTGACAGCGGCGCCATCCGTGCTGGCGGGCAGGCCGAAGTCATGGCCTTCCCGACTCAAGGCAACCCGCTGAACCCGTTGGGTCGGCTGTTTGTGGGTTTCATGAGCTGGCTGAGCTATGCCTACTAAACGCACGCCCCGGGAACAGCGCGCATTACGCCTGGCCACTGGCACGGCGCTGTGCCTTGCCGCCAGCTTCGGCCTCGGGTTGCCGATCCCCTTTCTCGCGCCGGTGCTGTGCCTGATCCTGCTGGCCTCGATCAATCGCCCGTTGCCGTTCAAGGCAGCCGTGGTGCTCGCATTGGCTGCGATGTTGACCACGGGCCTCGGCCTGTTGTTGATCCCGATCCTGCGTTATTACCCCGTCAGCGGCGTGCTGCTGATCGGTCTGAGCCTGTTCCTGGTCTTCCGTTTTGGCCTGCGCGGTGGAAATGCCCTGATCGTGACCTTTCTGGTGATTGGCCTGACAATGATTTCCTCGGCCGGCGTTGCCGAATTCGATCTGGCGGCGATGGTCATCGGTGCCCTGGTCAAGGGCTTGCTGCTCGCCGTAGCGGTCGTGGCGGTCAGTCACGGGTTATTCCCGGATCCGCCCAACGCCCCTTCCCCGCCACCCGCCCCGACGTTGCCCGCCGAAGAGGTCAGCCGAGTGGCGCTACGTGCAACCCTGATCGTGTTACCGACGTTCCTGCTCGCGTTGATCGACCCGGCCGGTTACCTGCCGATCATCCTCAAAGCCGTCAGCCTGGGCCAACAAAGCTCCACGACCAACGCCCACACAGCCGGTCGCGAACTCGTTGGCTCAACCTTGCTCGCAGGCCTGCTGGCGATCCTGTTCTGGAGCGCCCTCAGCCTGTTTGTGCACCTGTGGATGTTCTTTCTGTGGATGCTGTTGTTCGGCCTGGTGCTGGCGCGCAAGCTCTACGCGCTGAGCCCGACCGGGTTCAGCCCGGGGTTCTGGCTCAACACCCTGATCACGCTGATTATCCTGCTGGGCCAGTCGGTTCAGGACAGCATCGCAGGCAAGGACGTGTACACCGCGTTTGCGGTGCGCATGGGCTTGTTCCTTGCCGTCACGTTGTACGCCTGCCTGATGGTTTATCTGCTCGAGCAGCGGCCGCGAAAGGCTCAGGGGTTAACCTGATACCCCTTGCCCTGCAGGCAACTGGTGTACGCCGTCGAGGTGGTTGCGGCACTGGTTTTCTCTTGTGCCCGGCGCTCCTGACGCTGACGCGAGCCGCCCACCACTGCACCGGCCACGGCGGTCTCTTTGGCGCGGTCCTGCCGATAGTCCTGTTTCGTGTCGTCATCGATGCGCTCATAAAACTCGTCATGCTGACGCCCGCGCACTTCTGCCCCGGCCGATCCCGCGGCGGCCCCCGCGGCAGCACCGCGCAATCGCCCTCCGGAAGCAGGCTGTGCGGTCGACGCGGCCTGACCGGACGCGATGCTGTTGCATTCATTGATGTCCAGCTGGGTCTGTTGCGAACTCTGCCCTTTCATCGGAACGACCGTTGCAGCCCAACCCTGGGTGCACGCAACCGCCAATGCGATGCTCAGGCCGATGGATGACACCTTGCTCATAATGACCTCCAACGCAGCCCGTCACTCTGCATTAACCCCGGGTAGCTGATCCCGGGCTTGATTCAGCAACAAAGAGTGTAGATCACGCGGCACCCACTCTCTGCACGGTATTGCCTGATCCTGACGGCGAACAGGATTCTTTTCGATCGTTTTGGCGTGATGGCCTAACCTCATAGGTTGAGCGACCCACCACAGAGTCGAGCACCCCCATGCGTAATGCATTGAAGTCAATGATGTTCGTCGTGCTCACGCTGCTTGCAACCAGTGACGGAGCGCTGTCGGCCGCCGACATACCGCCGGCTGCAGGTATTACATCGGGTACTTCGTCGTTAGTCATTTCTCAGAGTGATCTGCAAAACCTGCAAATCCGCCTTGACCGAATCAAGCAACAGATTTCGCTGGCCAATAACCTCACCCAGATGGTCGGCCTGCAAGATGCTGTTCAGTCGTTTATCAACGACGTGGATAGCCTGCAGTCATCCCTGCTGCCCGAACAGAAGCAACTGCAAGCCCAACTTGATGTGTTGGGCCCGGTATCACTCGACGATGTAGAGTCAGAGAAATCGGATATCGCGACGCAAAGAGCCTATCTCTCCGAGCAAAAGACCAAAGTCGATTCCAGCCTCAAAACCCTGACAGCACTCAGAAACAATGCGGCCGGTCTCCTTATTCAAATCGCCGGCATTCGCCGCAACCTGCTGGAATCCGAAGTCACGCTGCGCAGCGGCAGTATCCTGGGGCCGGGGTTCTGGGCGCCATTGTTCAGTCCGCTGAAGGAGGACTGCCAGCGGCTGAGCGAATTCATCCAGCAGGCTTCCAGCGCAATCAAGGCCGCCTGGCAACCCGGCGAACGCCTGTTCACCATCGCATTGATCGTGCTGGCCCTGGGTGTTTGGTCCTGGGGCCGAAGAATCGCGGAGCGCGGGCTGACCTGGGTGTGTATTCATCGAATGCCGGAAGGACGTTTGCGTCGAAGCTCGCTCGCACTGGCCTCTGTCGTGGCCACGCTGCTGACCACGGCTTTTGCGATGCAACTGCTGTTTTATGCGCTCACCCGGCAATTGCCGTTGTCGCCTTTGATTCAGAACTTTGCCGATGAATTCGAAAAAATCATCTATGTGTGCATCCTGATTACCGGTCTGAGCCGGGCGCTGCTGTCGACCCGACATCCTTCCTGGCGGCTGCCGGCCATCTCCGATCCCGTGGCACTGGCAATTCAGCCCTTCCCCAGGATACTGGCCGTCACACTGCTGATTCTGGTCAGCCTGGCACAAATCACCAACGTCACCGGCATGAGCCCGCCGGCCATTCTGTTTGGCCGCGGTTTGATCGCGCTGGTGGTCACGCTGATCATCGGCACGTTGTTCCGGCGAGCCAGCAGAGTCCGCCGAGCCGTTGCGGCTACCGGGGAAGCGCCCGAATCGAGTACCACCCTTGCCGGACTGATTTATTCGTTGGCCGGTTTTGCGACGGTGGTATCGCTGATTGCGCTGCTGATCGGCTACATCTCCCTGGCACGGTTCATTACGTACCAACTGGTCTGGGGTTTTATCATCCTGTCGGGCTTCTACTTGCTGACGCAATTGTTCAGAGACAGCTGTGAGTACCTGTTTTCACCCAAGAGTCCAAGCGGCAAGGCGCTCAAACAATTGCTCGGAATCGGCGATGTACGCCTTGAGCAAGCGTCGATCATTCTGTCCGGTGTCGGTCGCGCCGGTTTAATGCTGCTGGCGGTCATTTCACTGTTTGTCGGTGGCGTCGGCACGACGCTGGGGCAACTGTTTACCCAGACGTTCGCCATCCTCGGCGGCGATGGCTTGCGCAAACTCAATATCATCCCGGGCCATTTGCTGAATGCGCTACTGGCCCTGTTCATCGGCATCTATCTGATTCGCGCACTGCGCCGATGGCTGGATAACGAGTTCCTGCCCAAGACCGACATGGACCCCGGCATGTGTGCCTCGCTCAGCACACTGTTCTCCAATATCGGTTACGCCCTGGTGATACTGCTGACCTTGTCATCCCTGGGCATCGAGTGGACCAACCTGGCGTGGATTGTCAGCGCCCTGTCGGTGGGGATCGGCTTCGGCTTGCAGGAAATCGTCAAGAACTTCGTCTCCGGGCTGATTCTGCTGACCGAGCGCCCGGTCAAGGTCGGCGACCTGATCAGCATCAGTGGCGTCGAAGGCGACATCCGCCGCATCAACGTCAGGGCCACCGAAATACAACTCAGTGACCGCTCGATCGTCATCGTGCCCAACTCACAACTGATCTCGCAGAACCTGCGCAACGTCACCCTCGGCGGCAGCGCACAAGGGGTGGCGACTCTGGAGCTGATGTTCCCGCTGGACATCGATCCGGAGCAAGTTCAAAACCTGCTGTACGACACGTACCGAGAGAACGAAACCATCCTCGACAAACCGGCTACCTTCGTCCGGTTCAGCAAACTGACCCCCGAAGGCATCACGCTGACGGTCACGGGCTACGTCAGCAGCCCGAGAATCGTCGGCACGACCAAAAGCGATCTGCTGTTTGAGATCCTCAAGCGATTGGGGGCGGCGGGTATTGAACTGGCGAAACCTGCATCGACGGTTTGAACAAGAAACCGGTCGTTCAGCCAGTCACTGCGCCCTCTCGGCGAGGCTGAACTTGCGAATCAGATCCTGCTCGGGCGAATGCGCTTGAGCGTTTCACTCGGCAGTTCCTTGAACAGCGCCCGGTAACTGCTGGAAAACCGACCCAGATGCCAGAACGACCAATTCATCGCCACTTCGGCAACGGTGGTGTCATTCGGTGTTCGCACGAGCAATTCGCGGTGGGCGCTGTTGAGGCGGCGCAGGCGCAGCCAATGGGTGGGCGTCATCCCGGTGAAGGCCTTGAACGCGTGCTGCAACTGCCGCAGGGAAACCCCGGCCACCTGGGAGAGCTCCAGCAGGTTGAGGGTTTCTTCCGGTGAGTCGGCGGCCCATTCGCCGATGCGTTTCATCACTGCGCGTTCTTCGGTGCGGCGCTGCAGGCCGCCGTGATCGAGGCACACACAGGCGTTGTCGAGGATGTACAGGCAGTCTTCGAGCAGTTGCTGGGTCAGCGCTTCTTTGCTCGGCGGGTCGAGCGTTTCGGCGAGGCGGGTCAAGGTGCCGCTCAACCAGCGGCTGAACAAGGCGTTCTGCCCCGAGTTCAGCGGCGACATGAACAAGCCTTCCAGCCGCGCAACATTCAAACCATGACGCTGCACGAACTCCGGACCAAACACCACGGCGACTTCCTGGTAGTTCTCCGGGGTGATCCAGATGTTGCGGCTTTCGCCATTCAACACATACAGCGCGTTGTCGCTGCGATCGAAACAGAACGCCAGCGAACCCTCAGGCGCGCTGAAATTCTGCTCTACCCGGGTGTTCATCTGCTCTTCGTAAATCTCCACGCCTTGCAGGTCCAGGTAGCGCACACGCCCGGCGAAATGCCCCGGCGACATTTGCTGGTAATGCTGGACCCAACCCGGCGTGGCGCGGATTTGCGCAGCGACATCGTCGGTGTTGAACGCTTGAACCTGTATTGGACTGGACGCTGACATGAATGACCTTACGCACTCGTTTGGTGCGTTTTGGTGCTGCTGAAAGTGGATAGATGGAACCGCAAGGCTCGCCCAAGATAGTCGTCAACGCGTCTCAGGGGAAGTGTGCGGTGGATGAAACCGTCCTCCCCGGCGTTAAAAAAAACCAATAACGAGGTCTTTATGAATGCCCCTTTCGATCAGCTCCTCACGTGGCTGAAAGATCACAAGATTACCGAAGTCGAGTGTGTGGTCAGTGACTTGACCGGCATTGCACGCGGCAAAATCGCACCCACCAACAAGTTCCTGCATGAGCGAGGCATGCGCCTGCCGGAAAGTGTGCTTTTGCAAACGGTAACCGGGGACTTTGTCGACGACGACATCTACTACGACCTGCTCGACCCGGCCGACATCGACATGGTCTGCAAGCCCGTCGCCGACGCGGTGTATGTGATTCCATGGGCCATCGAGCCGACCGCCATCGTGATCCACGACACCTTCGACAAGTTCGGAAACCCGATCGAACTGTCGCCGCGCAATGTGCTGAAGAAAGTGCTGCAGCTGTACACCGACAAAGGCTGGCGGCCGATTGTCGCGCCGGAAATGGAGTTCTACCTGACCCAGCGCTGTGAAGACCCGGACTTGCCGCTCAAGGCGCCGCTGGGCCGTTCGGGCCGTGCGGAAAGCGGTCGTCAGTCGTTTTCCATCGACGCCGCGAACGAATTCGATCCGCTGTTCGAAGACGTCTACGACTGGTGCGAGCTGCAAGGCCTGGACCTCGACACACTGATCCACGAAGACGGCCCGGCGCAGATGGAAATCAACTTCCGTCATGGCGATGCACTGGACCTGGCCGACCAGATCACTGTGTTCAAACGCACGATGCGTGAGGCGGCGCTCAAGCACAACGTCGCGGCGACGTTCATGGCCAAGCCGATTGGCGACGAGCCCGGCAGCGCCATGCACATCCACCAGAGCGTAGTCGACATTGCCACCGGTCAGCCGATCTTCGCCAATGCCGACGGCACGATGAGCGAGCTGTTCCTGCACCACATCGGCGGTCTGCAAAAGTACATCCCCAAAGTGCTGCCGATGTTCGCGCCCAACGTCAACTCGTTCCGCCGCTTCCTGCCGGACACCTCGGCCCCGGTCAACGTTGAATGGGGCGAAGAAAACCGCACCGTCGGCCTGCGAGTGCCGACCTCGACGCCAGATTCGATGCGCGTGGAGAACCGCTTGCCGGGGGCTGACGCCAACCCGTACCTGGCGATCGCGGCCAGTTTGTTGTGCGGTTATCTGGGCATGGTTGAACGCATCGAACCGAGTGCGGCGGTGCAAGGTCGAGCCTACGAGCGCCGCAACCTGCGCCTGCCGATCACCATCGAGGATGCGCTGACGCAGATGGAAGAGAGCGAAACCATCGGACGGTATCTGGGCGACAAATTCGTGCGCGGTTACGTGGCAGTCAAGCGTGCCGAACACGAGAACTTCAAGCGGGTGATCAGTTCCTGGGAGCGTGAGTTCTTGATGCTTAGCGTCTGAAAACCACGCGAGATCACGCGCCCCCCCTGTAGGAGCGAGGCTTGCCCGCGAAGAGGCCGGTCCGTTCAACATCGTCGTTGACAGCCAGTCCGCCTTCGCGGGCAAGCCT
>NZ_JASCOM010000153.1:0-14332 GCF_029959925.1 Pseudomonas sp. PS02303 | reverse complement strand
GGCAAGCCTCGCTCCTACAGGTTTAACGCGAAGCCCTTGTAGGAGCGAGGCTTGCCCGCGAAGGCGGCTTCAAAAGCAAAAAAAATCCCCCGCAACCATCGATTGCGGGGGATTTTTTATGCCCGGAATAGCTTAGCGCTGATGCACCTGATTCCCCGCCGCATAGGTCTGCAGCACAGTCCGGTCATCCCCCAGCGTCATCAATACAAACAACGTCTCGGCAATGTTATTGGCTTGCTTCAAGCGATAGCTCAGCAGCGGCGTGGCGTTGTAGTCCAGCACCAGGAAGTCCGCGTCGGTGCCCGGATGCAGCGTGCCGATCTTGTCTTCCAGGCGCAGCGCACGCGCACCGCCCAGGGTCGCCAGGTACAGCGATTTGAACGGACTCAGGCGCGCACCTTGCAGCTGCATGACCTTGTAGGCTTCGTTCAACGTTTGCAGCAGCGAGAAACTGGTACCGCCGCCCACGTCGGTGCCCAGGCCGACATTGAGTTTGTGCTTCTCGGCCATCGGCAAATTGAACAGGCCGCTGCCGAGGAAGAAGTTCGAGGTCGGGCAGAAAGCAATCGCCGAACCCGTCTGCGCCAGCCGCGCGCACTCGTCATCGCACAGGTGCACGCCGTGGGCGAATACCGAGCGCTCGCCGAGCAATTGGTAGTGGTCGTAAACGTCGAGGTAGCCCTTGCGCTCGGGGAACAGTTCCTTGACCCACTCGATTTCCTTGAGGTTTTCGCTGATGTGGGTCTGCATGTACAGGTCGGGGTACTCGCTGAGCAACTGGCCGGCGAGGGTCAGTTGTTCCGGGGTGCTGGTGGGGGCGAAGCGCGGGGTCACCGCGTAATGCAGGCGGCCCTTACCATGCCAGCGCTCAATCAGCGCCTTGCTTTCCACGTAGCTGGATTCGGCGGTATCGGTCAGGTAGTCCGGGGCGTTGCGGTCCATCATCACCTTGCCGGCGATCATCCGCAGATCCAGCTGCTCGGCGGCTTCAAAAAACGAGTTCACCGATTGCGGGTGGACGCTGCCGAACACCAGCGCCGTGGTGGTGCCGTTACGCAGCAGTTCCTTGATGAAAATGTCCGCGACTTCATCAGCGTGAGTCTTGTCAGCGAACTGGCTTTCACACGGGAAGGTGTAAGTGTTGAGCCAGTCCAGCAGCTGCTCGCCGTAAGCGCCGACCATGCCGGTTTGCGGTAAATGAATGTGAGTGTCGATGAAACCCGGGGTGATCAGCGCGTCCTGGTAATGAGTGATCTCGATATCGGCGGGCAGGGTCGGCAGCAAGTCGCTGGCGTGACCAAGGGCACTTATCTGGCCGTTATCGACCACCAGCAGGCCGTCTTCGAAATACTCATACGAGGCTTCGATGCCCACTTCGGCGGGGTCGGCGATGCTGTGCAGGATGGCGGCGCGGTAGGCTTTGCGAGTCAGAGGCATGAGCTTTCTCAGTGGGAGGCTTGGCTGCGGCGTGATGCAGGCAGCAGTTTGGCGATCGATGATCCGGCGCGGGCAGTTTGCTGGCCGAAACTGGCGTTATAGGTGGCGATGATTTCGCCGGCGATGGAGATGGCGATTTCCACAGGCAACTTGCCTTTGACTTCGCCGATGCCCATCGGGCAGCGCATGCGTTGCAGCACGGCGCTGTCGAAACCACGGTCCCGCAGGCGGTGTTCGAACTTCACCCGTTTTGTCTTCGAACCGATCAGGCCGAAGTAGGCGAAGTCGTTGCGCTTGAGGATCGCGGCGGTGAGTTCGAGATCGAGCTGGTGGTTGTGGGTCATGACGATGCAGTAGCTGCCGGCGGGCAGATTGTCGATTTCATCCACCGGTTCTTCGGCGACGATTTTGCGCACGCCGTGGGGGATCTGCTCGGGGAATTCCGCTTCCCGCGAATCGATCCAGCGCACCCGGCAGGGCAGGCTGGCGAGCAGCGGCACCAGCGCCCGGCCGACATGGCCGGCGCCGAACACAGCGATTTGCGCCTGGACCTGGCCCATCGGTTCGAACAGCAGCACGGTCACGCCGCCGCAGCACTGGCCGAGGCTGGCGCCGAGGCTGAAGCGCTCCAGGTGCGTGTCCTGCTTGCCGCTGGCCAGCATCTCGCGGCCGATCTGCATGGCCTTGTATTCCAAGTGCCCGCCACCGATGGTGTCGTAGGCCTGGGTGGCGCTGATGACCATTTTCGATCCGGCATTGCGCGGCGTCGAGCCGAGCTCTTCGATGATGGTCACCAGCACGCAGGGTTCACCCTGGGATTGCAGGTCGGCGAGGGCGTCGATCCAGTTGTACATGTTTCACCTCGACATCTTTGTTGTCTGTTCGGGACTCTTCGCGGGCCAAGCCCGCTCCTACAGGGGAATGCGATCAACTGTGGGAGCGAGCCTGCTCGCGAAGGGCGCGCCTCGGTCTAGAGCGAAGCCAACTCGGCTTCAGCCTCAACGGCCTTCGCCGCCTTCAACTGCCGCATCTGTTCACAGCCCCACAACACCCGCTCCGGAGTCGCCGGTGCGTCGATTTTCGGTTGATGCTTGTAGTCGCCCAGACTGGCCACGGCGTCCTTGATCGCACACCACGATGCGATACCCAACATGAACGGCGGCTCACCCACAGCCTTGGAATGGAACACCGTGTCTTCCGGGTTCTTGCGGTTTTCCACCAGCTTCACCCGAAGGTCCAGCGGCATGTCGGCCACGGCCGGGATCTTGTAGCTGGCCGGGCCGTTGGTCATCAGTTTGCCTTTGTTGTTCCACACCAGTTCTTCCATGGTCAGCCAGCCCATGCCCTGGATGAAACCGCCCTCGACCTGGCCGATGTCGATGGCCGGGTTCAGCGAGTCGCCGACGTCGTGGAGGATGTCGGTGCGCAGCATTTTGTACTCGCCGGTCAGGGTGTCGATGATCACCTCGCAACAGGCTGCACCGAAGGCGTAGTAATAGAACGGCCGACCACGGGCCTGACTGCGGTCGTAGAAGATTTTCGGGGTCTTGTAGAAGCCGGTGCTCGACAGCGACACCTGGGCGAAATACGCCTGCTGGATCAGCGCTTCGAAGGTCAGGATGTGATCACGAACCCGCACGTGACCGTTGTGGAACTCCACGTCTTCTTCGCTGACCTTGTACTGCCGGGCGGCAAATTCGATCAGGCGTTTCTTGATGATTTCCGCGGCGTTCTGTGCGGCTTTACCGTTGAGGTCGGCACCGCTGGAGGCAGCGGTCGGCGAGGTGTTCGGCACCTTGTCGGTGTTGGTCGCGGTGATCTGCACGCGGTCCATTTCCACCTGGAACACTTCGGCTACGACTTGCGCCACCTTGGTGTTCAAACCCTGACCCATTTCCGTGCCGCCATGGTTCAGGTGGATGCTGCCATCGGTGTAGACGTGGATCAGCGCACCGGCCTGGTTGAGGAAGCTGGCGGTGAAGGAAATACCGAATTTCACCGGGGTCAGCGCCAGGCCTTTTTTCAGGATCGGGCTGTTGGCGTTGTAGCGACGAATCGCTTCGCGGCGTTCGGCGTACTGGCTGCTTTCTTCCAGTTCGGCGGTCATTTCCTCGAGCATATTGTGCTCGACGGTCTGGTAGTAATGGGTGACGTTGCGCTCGGTCTTGCCGTAATAGTTGGCCTTGCGCACCGCCAGCGGATCGAGGCCCAGATGGCGGGCAATCGCGTCCATCACTTCTTCGATGGCGACCATGCCTTGCGGGCCACCGAAGCCACGGTATGCGGTGTTCGACGCGGTGTTGGTCTTGCAGCGGTGACCGTTGATGGTCGCATCGCCCAGGTAGTACGAGTTGTCGGCATGGAACATGGCGCGGTCGACAATCGACGCCGAGAGGTCCGGCGAGCAACCGCAGTTGCCGGCCAGTTCCAGGGCGATGCCGTGCAGGCGACCGGTGCTGTCGAAGCCGACGTCGTACTCGACGTAGAACGGGTGACGCTTGCCGGTCATCAACATGTCTTCGACCCGCGGCAGGCGCATCTTGGTCGGCTGGCCGGTGAGGTGAGCGATGACTGCGCACAGGCACGCCGGGCTCGCAGCCTGGGTTTCCTTGCCGCCGAAACCACCGCCCATGCGGCGCATGTCGACGACGATTTTGTTCATCGACACATCCAGCACTTCAGCCACCAGTTTCTGCACTTCGGTGGGGTTCTGGGTCGAGCAGTAGACGATCATCCCGCCGTCTTCGGTCGGCATCACCGACGAGATCTGGGTTTCGAGGTAGAAGTGTTCCTGGCCGCCTATGTGCAGCGTGCCTTGAATGCGGTGTTCGGCAGTCGCCAATGCGCCGGCCGAATCGCCGCGCTGATGGGTGTGGCTGTCGAGCACAAAGTGGCGTTTGCGCAGGGCTTCGACCACGTCCAGCACCGGCTCGAGATCTTCGTATTCGATGATCGCCGCCATGGCGGCTTTGCGTGCGGTTTCCAGGTCTTTTGCGGCAACGGCCAGTACGGGTTGACCGACGAATTGCACATCGTCGATGGCCAGCAATGGATCACCCGGCAGCAATGGGCCGATGTCTTTCAGGCCTGGCACATCTTTGTGGGTGATGGCGATGCGCACGCCTTCAAAGACGTAGCAGGGCTTGGTGTCGATGCTGATGATTTTCGCGTGGGCGCGGTCCGACAGGCGGGCGTAAACGTGCAGCTGGTTCGGAAATTCCAGACGGTCGTCGATGTACTGCGCTTCCCCGGACACATGTTTGGCGGCGCTGTCGTGCTTGACGCTGCGGCCGACACCGGTGGTCAGGTCCTTGGCGAACAGTTCAGCCAGTTCGGCCTGGGTCTTCTCTACGGCGTGATGGTTAGACATAAGCGGTCACCCGAGTCTCGATGTGCGGTGTTTGCAGTTCGATGAAGTATTTGCGCAGCAGGTTCTGCGCGCTGAGCAGGCGATATTCCTTGCTGGCGCGGAAGTCCGAGAGCGGCGTGAAATCTTCGGCCAGTGCGGCGCAGGCGCGTTCGACGGTGGCGTGATTGAACGGCGCGCCGAGCAACACGGTTTCGCAGTTATTCGCACGTTTCGGAATCGCGGCCATGCCGCCGAACGCCACGCGGGCGTCGGCGATCACGCCGTTGTCGATACGCAGGTTGAACGCGGCGCAAACAGCGGAAATATCATCGTCCAGACGTTTCGACACTTTGTAGGCGCGGAACAATTGTTCGGCGCTGGCACGCGGCACGATGATCTTCTCGATGAACTCGCTTTCCTGACGCGCGGTGACGCGGTAATCGATGAAGTAATCTTCCAGCGCCAGGGTGCGACGGGTTTCGCCTTTGCACAAAACGATCTGCGCGCCTAAGGCAATCAGCAGCGGTGGCGAGTCTCCAATCGGCGAGGCGTTGCCGATGTTGCCGCCGAGGGTGCCCTGGTTGCGGATCTGCAAGGAGGCGAAGCGTTGCAGCAATTCGCCGAAGTCCGGGTATTCGGCTTTCAAGGCTTCGTAGCAATCGGAGAGGGCGGTGGCGGCGCCGATTTCCAGACGATCATCGAAGTGCTCGATGCGCTTCATTTCGGCGACGTTGCCGACGTAGATCATCACTGGCAACGTGCGATGGAATTGGGTGACTTCCAATGCCAGATCCGTACCGCCGGCCAGCAGCCGGGCCTGTGGATAAGCGTCGTAGAGGTCGGCCAGATCGGCCACGGTCAGCGGCACCAGGCAGCGCTTGTCGCCACTGTTGAGTTCGCCGATATCGGTAGGGGCGATGGCTTTCAGGCGGGCGATGGTATCGGCTTCGCGCGCATCGAACTGATCCGCTTGCTTGCCGCAGCAGGATTGTTCGGCGGCGGCCAGAATCGGCCGATAGCCGGTGCAGCGGCAGAGGTTGCCGGCCAGCGCTTCGTGGGCCTTGTGGGCGTCGGGTTGATCGCTGTTCTTTTGCAGCGCGAACAGCGACATCACGAAGCCCGGGGTGCAGAAGCCGCATTGCGAGCCGTGGCACTCGACCATGGCTTTCTGCACGCTGTGAAGCTCGCCCTGGTGCTTGAGGTCTTCGACGCTGATCAGTTGTTTACCGTGCAATGACGACACGAACGTCAGGCACGAGTTGAGGCTGCGATAGCGAATGTATTCGCGGCCATCGTCATCCGTTTGCAGCTCGCCGACCACCACGGTACAGGCGCCGCAGTCACCGCTGGCGCAGCCTTCTTTGGTGCCGGGTTTGCCCACATGGTCGCGCAGATAATTGAGCACGGTCAGGTTTGGGTCCAGGGCGTGCTCGCTACGGAGTTCCTGGTTAAGTAAAAACTGGATCACGGAAGGCCTCGCAGACTCATTATTGTTGTTAACCGACTTGGACCGAATTTATCAGGTCTGACTTTGCGGTCAATGATTTTCTGACTTAAAGGTCAGGAAACGCCATTTTGTCGATCAACGACTCGTTCCTTCATTATTGACCCTCGCGGGTTAGCCTGCTTTTTGCTTGATTCGTGCCAAAAACCGCTGAGTGGGCACTCCGCCATGACCCTTCATGTGCGCTACACTGCGCCGCTTGTGCAGATCGAAGAGTTTGAAGGACAACCATGACGTTCAAGGCGCCGGACAGCCTCGCCGAGCAAATTGCTCACCACCTCGCCGAACGCATCATTCGTGGCGAAATGAAGCCCGGGGAGCGCATCCAGGAACAGAAGGTCACGCTGGCCCTCAATGTCAGCCGCGGTTCGGTCCGCGAAGCCTTGCTGATCCTCGAGCGCCGCCACCTGATCGCGATCCTGCCGCGCCGCGGTGCCCACGTTACCGAACTCACCGCACACAAGGTGCAGAGCCTGTGCACGCTGATGAGCGAGCTGTACATCTTGCTCGGCAACGCCGTCGCCAAAGGCTGGCAGGTCCAGTCTGACATGGCGCCGTTCGTGCAGATCCAGCAGCGCCTGGCCGCCAGCTATGAGCGTCAGGACATCCGCACCTTCGTCGACGACAGCTTCAATGTGATGCGCGCCGCGTACCCGTTTGCCAACAATCCGTACTTGCAGGAAACCGTCGAGAACCTGCAACCGGCGATGAGCCGTGCATATTTCCTCGCCCTGGACCAGCGCAAGGCGTCGATGAGCGAGTTCCTGGAGTTGTTCGAACGTTTGCTGGCCGCCGTGCTGGCCCGTGACTTTCCGCTGATCCGCGAAGTGCTGACGGCCTATGCCCAGCGCAGTTGCGATCTGGTGGTTTCTGCCCTGACGGACGCTTAAGCGTGCGGCTCAAGTGCATAAAACTGGCCGGGTTCAAATCCTTCGTCGACCCGACCACCGTGAACTTCCCCAGCAACATGGCGGCCGTGGTAGGGCCCAATGGCTGCGGCAAGTCGAACATCATCGACGCCGTTCGCTGGGTGATGGGCGAAAGTTCGGCGAAGAACCTCCGTGGCGAGTCGATGACCGACGTCATCTTCAACGGTTCGACCAGCCGTAAGCCCGTGAGTCAGGCGAGTATCGAGCTGGTGTTCGATAACTCCGACGGCACGCTGCTTGGCGAATACGCCGCCTATGCGGAAATTTCCATTCGCCGCAAAGTGACCCGCGACAGCCAGACCACCTACTACCTCAACGGCACCAAATGCCGTCGTCGCGATATCACCGACATCTTTCTGGGCACAGGCCTGGGCCCGCGCAGCTATTCGATCATCGAGCAGGGGATGATCTCCAAGCTGATCGAGTCCAAGCCCGAAGACCTGCGCAACTTCATCGAAGAAGCGGCGGGCATCTCCAAGTACAAGGAGCGTCGGCGCGAGACCGAAAACCGTATCCGTCGCACCCATGAAAACCTGGCCCGCCTGACCGATTTGCGTGAAGAACTCGAGCGTCAGCTGGAGCGTTTGCATCGCCAGGCCGAGGCCGCCAAGAAGTATCAGGAATACAAAGGCGAGGAGCGTCAGCTCAAGGCCCAGCTGTCGGCCCTGCGCTGGCAGGCTTTGAACGAACAGGTCGGGCAGCGCGAAGCAGTCATTGGCAATCAGGAAGTCACGTTCGAAGCGTTGGTCGCTGAACAGCGCAACGCCGATGCGGCCATCGAGCGCTTGCGTGACGGGCACCATGATCTGTCCGAGCGCTTCAATCTGGTGCAGGGACGCTTCTATTCGGTCGGCGGCGACATCGCCCGGGTCGAGCAGAGCATCCAGCACGGTCAGCAGCGTTTGCGGCAGTTGCAGGATGATCTTAAAGAAGCCGAGCGCGCGCGACTGGAAACCGAATCTCACCTCGGCCACGACCGCACCTTGCTGCTGACCCTGGGTGAAGAGCTGGACATGCTCACGCCGGAGCAGGAAGTCACCAGCGCCGCCGCCGAAGAGGCCGCCGCTGCGCTGGAAGAATCCGAAACCACCATGCACGGCTGGCAGGAGCAGTGGGACACCTTCAACCTCACGGCCGCCGAGCCGCGTCGCCAGTCCGAGGTCCAGCAGTCACGCATTCAGCAACTCGAAACCAGCATGGAGCGTCTGGCCGATCGCCAGAAGCGACTTGGCGAAGAGCGCGCGTTGCTCTCGGCGGACCCGGAAGATGCGGCGATCATGGAGCTCAGTGAGCAACTGGCCGCGAGCGAAGCGACGCTTGAAGATTTACAGGCCAGCGAAGAGTCCCAGGTCGAACGCCTTGAGCAACTGCGTCAGGAACTGCAATTAGCGCTGCAAAATCAGCAGCAGGCTCAGGGTGATTTGCAGCGCCTCAACGGTCGCCTTGCGTCCCTTGAAGCCTTGCAGCAAGCCGCGCTCGATCCGGGCACCGGCACCGCGCAATGGCTGCGCGAACAGCACCTGGCGGACCGCCCGCGTCTGGCCGAAGGACTGAAAGTCGAGGCGGGTTGGGAGCTGGCGGTGGAAACCGTGCTCGGTGCCGACCTCCAGGCGGTGCTGGTGGACGACTTCGGCGATTTCGATCTGGCCGGTTTTGCCCAAGGCGATTTGCGTTTGCTCAGCCCGGCCAGTGATGGCGTGCGCGTACCGGGCAGCCTGCTTGACAAGGTTGAAGCGCAGATCGATCTGTCGCCCTGGCTGGGGCAGGTCAAACCGGTTGAGAATCTTGAGCAAGCGTTGGCCCTGCGCAGTCAGCTAAGTGTCGGCCAGAGCTTGATCAGTCGCGACGGCTATTGGGTTGGCCGACACTTTCTACGTGTTCGCCGGGCCAGCGAAGCGGAAAGCGGCGTGCTCGCCCGTGGGCAGGAAATCCAGCGTCTGAGCATCGAGCGCGAAGAGCGTGAGGCCACGGTCGAAACCCTGGAAACCCAACTTCAGACGCTCAGGGCGCAGCAGCGCCAGCAGGAAAACGGTCGCGAACATTTGCGCCGTTTGCTGCAAGACGAAGCGCGTCAGCAAGGCGAATTGAAAGCTCAGTTGTCGGCCGGCAAGGCCAAGGTTGAGCAGCTGACGTTGCGTCGAACCCGCCTTGATGAAGAACTCACCGAGCTGGCTGAGCAACGGGCACTGGAGCACGAAAACATCGGCGAAGCGCGCCTGCAATTGCAGGAAGCCCTCGACGCCATGGCGCTGGACACCGAGCAGCGCGAGTTGCTGCTGGCCCAGCGCGACAGCTTGCGCGAGCGACTCGATCGCGTGCGTCAGGAAGCCCGGCAACACAAGGATCACGCCCATCAGTTGGCGGTACGCCTCGGCTCGCTCAAGGCGCAACATGACTCGACGCGTCAGGCGCTGGAACGCCTGGAGATGCAGTCCGAGCGCCTGACCGAGAAACGCGAACAGCTGAGCCTCAATCTGGAGGAGGGCGAGGCACCGCTGGAAGAGCTGCGCCTGAAACTCGAAGAGTTGCTCGATAAGCGCATGACGGTCGACGAAGAAATGAAGTCGGCTCAGATCGCTCTGGAAGACGCTGACCGTGAATTGCGTGATGCGGAAAAACGACGCAGCCAGGCCGAGCAGCAATCGCAGTTGATCCGTGGCCAGATGGAAACCCAGCGCATGGAATGGCAGGCCCTGACCGTGCGACGCAAGACCCTCGAAGATCAGTTGCTTGAGGATGGCTACGACCTGCATGGCGTGCTCGCCACGCTGACCGCCGAGGCCAGCGAGAAAGACGCTGAAGAAGAACTCGAACGCATTGCCGCGCGCATTCAGCGCCTCGGTGCGATCAACCTGGCGGCCATCGACGAATACCAGCAACAATCCGAGCGTAAACGTTATCTGGATGCGCAGAACGACGATCTGGTGGAAGCGCTGGACACTCTGGAAAACGTGATTCGCAAGATCGACAAGGAAACCCGAAACCGCTTCAAAGATACCTTTGATCAGATCAATGGCGGATTACAGGCCCTTTTCCCAAAAGTTTTCGGTGGAGGGCGCGCGTATTTGGAACTGACGGGCGAAGATCTACTCGATACAGGGGTAACGATCATGGCGCAGCCGCCAGGAAAGAAGAACAGCACCATCCATTTGCTCTCCGGTGGCGAAAAAGCCCTGACCGCATTGGCCCTGGTTTTTGCGATCTTCAAGTTGAATCCGGCACCGTTCTGCATGCTCGATGAAGTTGACGCGCCGCTGGACGACGCGAACGTTGGACGCTACGCACGGTTGGTCAAAGAGATGTCGCAGACGGTTCAGTTCATCTACATCACCCACAACAAGATCGCCATGGAAATGGCCGATCAACTGATGGGGGTAACGATGCACGAACCGGGTTGTTCGCGTCTGGTGGCAGTGGATGTCGAGGAGGCGATGGCGATGGTGGAGGCCTGAGCCGGCGCTTGTAGGGCAAGTATTTTTGGTCTGTAGGACTTTTTTACCTGTCTTGACTTGCTGGCCAATCGACATATTCGCGCGAGCCATTGTGACAGACGGTGTAAAGTTGCCTTTGGTCGTGCTAGTTTAATGTCAATTTTTCGTATACGTGGGCAAAACGCCTGTCAGAACATAGAGTTGGCGCCACGTTTTAAAGCGGTTTACGAGTTGTAAACCCCTTATTTTTCAGCATTTTTTATAGAGGCACGGGATTACATGGAAATCGGTCTGCGCGAGTGGCTGATCGTCATCGGCATTATTGTCATTGCCGGTATTCTTTTCGATGGCTGGCGTCGCATGCGCGGCGGCAAGGGAAAACTGAAATTCCGTCTTGACCGAAGTTTGTCCAACCTGCCGGACGAGGACACCAGCGCCGAGCTGTTGGGCCCGCCCCGCGTGCTGGACACGCATAAGGAACCGCAACTGGACGAGCATGATCTGCCGTCGGTGAGCATGCCTGCCCGTGAACCGCGTGAATCGGGTTCCAAGCGCGGCAAGCGTGGCCATGGCGAGCCTTCCCAGGGCGACATGAACCTCAGCCTGGACCTGGACGGCGGCCCGAGCTTCAGCAGCCGTGACGACGACTTCCCGGATGACACCAAGTCCTCGCCGTCGGTCAGCGACAAGGAACAACCGCAAGCCGAAGAAGTGCTGGTGATCAGCGTGATCTGCCGTGACGCTGCCGGCTTCAAGGGCCCGGCGTTGTTGCAGAACATTCTGGAGAGCGGTCTGCGTTTCGGCGAAATGGATATTTTCCACCGTCACGAGAGCATGGCCGGCAACGGTGAGGTGTTGTTCTCCATGGCCAATGCGGTCAAGCCGGGCGTCTTCGATCTGGACGACATCGACCACTTCAGCACGCCGGCGGTGAGCTTCTTCCTCGGTCTGCCAGGCCCGCGTCATCCGAAGCAAGCCTTCGACGTGATGGTGGCCGCGGCGCGCAAATTGTCCCAGGAGCTGAACGGCGAACTGAAAGACGACCAGCGCAGCGTGCTGACCGCCCAGACGATCGAGCATTACCGTCAGCGCATCGTCGAATTCGAACGTCGCGCCCTGACTCAGAAGCGTTGATTCAAAAGGTTGTCCCCGCGCCGTGCGCGGGACGATCAGCAAAATAGATTGAGCAGCCTCGGCTGCTCTTTTGCTTTATGAGAGAACACCCATGACCGCCGCCAAAACCCGCATTCTCGAGCTGCGCGCTGAGCTGGATCAGCACAACTACCGTTACCACGTGCTGGACGAGCCGAGCGTTCCGGACGTCGAATACGATCGTTTGTTCCATGAACTCAAGGCCCTTGAAGCCGCCCATCCCGAGCTGGTCACCAGCGACTCGCCGACCCAGCGCGTCGGCAGCGCGGCGCTGTCGGCGTTCACCCAGGTACGCCACGAAGTGCCGATGCTCAGCCTCGGCAACGCCTTCGAAGAAAGCGACATGCGCGAGTTCGATCGCCGGGTTACGGAAGGTCTCGACTTGCCGGCCGGCGACCTGTTTGGCGGCGGCGCGGCGGTGGAATACAGCTGCGAACCCAAGCTCGATGGCCTGGCGGTCAGCCTGCTTTATCAGGATGGTATGTTGGTGCGCGGTGCGACGCGCGGCGACGGCACCACCGGCGAAGACATCAGCGTCAACGTGCGCACCGTGCGCAACATCCCGCTGAAGCTGCAGGGAACCGGCTGGCCGGCGACCCTGGAAGTGCGCGGCGAAGTGTTCATGTCCAAGGCCGGTTTCGAGCGCCTGAACGCCACGCAGCTGGAGGTCGGCGGCAAGACCTTCGCCAACCCGCGCAACGCGGCGGCGGGCAGCTTGCGGCAGCTGGATTCGAAGATCACCGCCAACCGTCCGCTGGAGTTCTGCTGCTACGGTATCGGCCAGATTTCGGCGGACATCGCCGATACGCACATCGGTAATCTCAAGCAGCTGCAGACCTGGGGCCTGCCGATCAGTCGCGAGCTGAAACTGGCGCACGGCATTGATGAGTGCCTGGATTACTACCGCGACATCGGTGAGCGCCGCAACGGCCTGGCCTATGAAATCGATGGCGTGGTGTTCAAGGTCAACAGCATCGCGTCCCAGCGTGAGCTCGGTTTTCGCGCGCGCGAACCGCGTTGGGCAATTGCCCACAAATTCCCGGCCATGGAAGAGCTCACCGAACTGCTCGACGTCGAATTCCAGGTCGGCCGCACCGGTGCCGTGACGCCCGTAGCGCGCTTGAGGCCGGTCAAGGTCGCCGGTGTCACCGTGGCCAATGCGACGTTGCACAACATGGACGAAGTGGCTCGCCTGGGCCTGATGATCGGCGACACCGTGATCATCCGCCGCGCGGGCGACGTGATTCCGCAAGTGGTGCAAGTGATCATGGATCGCCGCCCGGACGACGCGCGTCCGGTACAGATTCCGCAGCAGTGCCCGGTGTGCGGCTCGCATGTCGAGCGCACGCAACTGGTCAAGCGCAGCAAGGGTCGCGAGACCGTCAGCGAAGGGGCGGTTTACCGCTGTGTCGGTCGTCTGGCCTGCGGTGCGCAACTCAAGCAGGCGATCATTCACTTCGTCTCCCGTCGTGCGATGGACATTGAAGGCCTGGGCGACAAGAGCGTCGAGCAATTGGTCGATGAGGGGCTGGTGAGTTCTCCCGCCGATCTGTATGCCTTGAAGTTCGAGGACATTGTCGATCTCGAAGGCTTTGCCGAGCTGTCGAGCAATAAACTGCTCGCCGCGATCAAGGACAGCAAGACACCGAGCCTGGCACGGTTCATCTATGCCCTCGGGATCCCTGACGTCGGCGAAGAGACGGCCAAGGTCCTGGCGCGCTCTCTCGGCTCGCTGGAGCGGGTTCAGCAGGCGTTGCCGCAAGTGCTCACGTACTTGCCGGATGTCGGCCTGGAAGTGGCTCACGAGATTCACAGCTTCTTTGAAGATGCGCATAACCAGCAGGTTATTGCGAAGTTGCTCGAGCACGGCCTGCAGATTCAGGATCAGGGCGAGCTGGGGGCCGAATTTGCCGCCAGCACGACGCTGGGCGGTTTCCTCGACAAGCTGAACATTCCGTCGGTCGGGCCGGGCGGGGCGCAGAAGCTGGCGGACAAGTTTGGTTCGCTGGAATCGGTCATGAACGCCGATTGGCTGGACATGCGCCAGGCCTTGCCGGAGAAGCAGGCGAATTCGGTTCGAGCGTTTTTCGCGGTTGCTGAAAACCGTCAGATAGCTGAGGCGGCTGAACAGCAGTTGCGTGATTTCGGCATGCATTGGCAGAGCGAGAAAAAAGTCGTCGAAGGCCTGCCGCTGGCTGGGCAGACCTGGGTGCTGACCGGTTCGCTGGAATTGATGAGCCGTGATATTGCCAAAGACAAACTCGAAAGCCTCGGGGCCAAGGTGGCCGGTTCGGTGTCGGCCAAGACCCATTGCGTGGTGGCCGGGCCGGGTGCCGGTTCGAAGTTGGCCAAGGCCAATGAATTGGGACTGAAAGTGCTCGATGAAGAGGCGTTTGTCGATTTCCTGAAAAAACACGGCATCTCTGTCTGACACCCAACCTGTGGCGAGGGAGCTTGCTCCCGTTCGACTGCGCAGCAGTCGCCAAGACTTCGGGCAGCGCTTCGCAGCCGAGCGGGAGCAAGCTCCCTC
>NZ_JASCOM010000152.1:0-14406 GCF_029959925.1 Pseudomonas sp. PS02303 | reverse complement strand
GGCTCGCTCCCACAGGGGATCTCCAGTGTCCGGGAGACCATTGTGGGAGCGAGCCTGCTCGCGATGGCGGACTGACAGCCCCGCCAGCCCCATCAGCAACTCGCTCCATTAATGGGCAACGCGCTTTGATTCGGTGCAATAAATCGGACGCTTTGACTCAAAACTGTTATTTCCCGCTCTAAACCCGGGTTCTGACGACTTGGCACAACCACTGCATTACCTCTCCCAACAGACATAAAGCCCAGCCTTCAACGATGAAGGGTGTGCTTCCCGAGAGAACGGGACCAGGACAAAGGCGTCCTCGCTAGGCAACTAGCGGGACGCCTTTTTTTGTTTGCGCAAAATATGTCGAGCAAGACCTGACAGCCCTGATGAGGCGGGTCCGAGCTCCCCGGAGAACCTGATGAAAAAACTAAAACTGGTGATGATCGGCAACGGCATGGCCGGGGTTCGTACCCTGGAAGAACTGCTCAAGTTGAGCAACGAGCTGTACGACATCACGGTCTTCGGCGCCGAACCCCATACCAACTACAACCGCATCCTGCTGTCCCCGGTACTGGCCGGTGAACAGACCTTCGAAGAGATCGTACTGAACGATCTCGACTGGTACCTGGATAACAACATCAAGTTGCTGCTCAACCGCAAAGTAGTGGAGATCGACCGGATCAAACGCCGCGTGATCGCCGACGACGGCACCGAAGCGGAATACGATCGCCTGCTGATCGCGACCGGCTCGACCCCGTTCATCCTGCCGATCCCCGGCAACGCTTTGCAGGGTGTGATCGGCTATCGCGACATCGCCGACACCCAGGCCATGATCAACACCGCGAAAACCCACAAGCACGCCGTGGTGATCGGTGGCGGTCTGCTCGGCCTGGAAGCTGCAAACGGTCTGATGCTGCGCGGCATGCACGTCACCGTGGTGCACATCGGCGAGTGGCTGCTGGAGCGGCAGCTGGACAAAACCAGTGGCCAACTCCTGCAAACCGCCCTGGAAGCCCGCGGCCTGCATTTTCGTCTGAGCGAACAGACCCAGGCCCTGCACGATGCCGGCAACGGCCGGGTCGGCTCGGTTGAATTCAAGAATGGCGACATCATCCCCGCCGACCTGGTGGTCATGGCCGCCGGCATCCGCCCAAGCACCGAACTGGCGGAAAAATCCGGCATCCCCTGCCATCGCGGGATTCTAGTCAATGACACCCTGCAAACCTATGACCCACGGATCTACGCCATCGGCGAATGCGCCAGCCACCGCGGAACCGCCTACGGCCTGGTCGCGCCGCTGTTCGAGCAAGCCAAGGTCTGCGCCAACCACCTCGCGCAACTGGGCTTCGCCACCTACAAAGGCTCGGTGACCTCGACCAAATTGAAAGTCACAGGCATCGACCTGTTCTCCGCCGGCGACTTCATGGGCGGCGAAGGTACCGAAACCATCACCCTCTCCGACCCGATCGGTGGGGTCTACAAAAAACTGGTGATCAAGGATGACGTGCTGGTCGGCGCCTGTCTGTACGGCGACACGGCCGATGGCGGGTGGTATTTCCGACAGATTCGTGAAAATCACGACATCGACGAGATCCGCGATCACCTGATGTTCGGCGACGCTTCGTTCATGGAGCAGGCCATCGGCGACGCAGGACACTCCGGCAGGGAAGCAAGCTGATGAACCAGATTACCGCTTCCACCTGCTGCTACTGTGGGGTCGGCTGCGGCGTGCTGATCGAGCATGACGGCGAGCGCATTCTCGGCGTCAGCGGCGATCCGAGCCACCCGGCGAACTTCGGCAAGCTGTGCAGCAAGGGGTCGACCTTGCACCTGACGGGCGACTTGACCGCGCGAGCGTTGTACCCCGAACTGCGCCTGGGCAAAGGCCTGGCCCGCAGCCGCACCGACTGGGACACCGCCCTCGACCACGCGGCCAATGTCTTTGCCCGAACCATCGCCGAACACGGCCCGGACAGCGTGGCGTTCTACATTTCCGGGCAGTTGCTGACCGAGGACTATTACGCCTTCAACAAACTGGCGCGAGCGCTGGTGGGCACCAACAACATCGACAGCAATTCGCGGCTGTGCATGTCATCCGCAGTGGTCGGCTACAAGCGCAGCCTCGGGGCCGATGCGCCGCCATGCAGCTACGAAGACCTGGAACTGAGCGACTGCGTGATGATCGTCGGCAGCAACATGGCCTACGCCCACCCGGTGCTGTTTCGTCGCCTGGAAGAAGCCCGGTCCCGCCGCCCGCAGATGAAAGTCATCGTCATTGACCCCCGTCGTACCGACACCTGCGATTTGGCCGACCTGCACCTGGCGATTCTTCCCGGGACCGATGTCGCCTTGTTCCATGGGATTTTGCACCTGCTGCTGTGCGAAGACTGGGTCGACCGCGATTTCATCCAGGCTCATACCGAAGGTTTGGCCGAACTGACCAATCTTGTACGCGATTACACGCCGTCAATGGTGTCGCAGCTGTGTGGGATCGAGGTCGAGCAATTACAGGAATGCGCCAGATGGGTCGGCACCTCCACGAGTTTTCTGTCGCTGTGGTGCATGGGATTGAACCAGTCCACCGCCGGTAGCGCCAAAAACAGCGCACTGATCAATCTGCACCTGGCCACCGGGCAAATCGGCCGTCCCGGCGCAGGACCGTTCTCCCTGACCGGTCAGCCAAATGCCATGGGTGGACGGGAAACCGGCAGCCTGTCGAACCTGCTGCCGGGCCATCGCGAAGCGGCCAATGCCGAGCATCGCGCGGAAGTGGCGGCCTATTGGGGCGTTGATCAACTTCCGGAAAATGCCGGGCTTACCGCGATCGAGTTGTTTGAACAGGTTCGCTGCGGAAAAATCAAAGCCCTGTGGATCGCCTGCACCAACCCGGCCCAATCGTTGCCGGACCAGACCGCCGTGCGCGCTGCCCTGGAGGCCTGCCCGTTCGTGGTGTTGCAGGAAGCCTTTCGCACCACCGAAACCGCCGCGTTCGCCGACCTGCTGTTGCCTGCCGCCAGTTGGGGCGAAAAGGACGGTACGGTGACCAACTCCGAACGGCGCATTTCCCACGTTCGCCGGGCCATCGTCGCACCGGGTGAAGCGCGTTCCGACTGGGCGATCACGGTGGATTTCGCACAACGCCTGGAAAAACAGCTGCGCCCCGGGCAAAACAGCCTGTTTGCCTTTGAAACGCCGGCGCAGGTCTTCGACGAATACAAACACCTGACCCGCGGGCGTGATCTGGACTTGTCCGGCATCAGTCATGCGCTGATCGACCGCCTCGGCCCACAGCAATGGCCTTTCCCCTCTGGCGCCAGCGAAGGCACTGCACGCCTGTATCTCGACGGTATTTTCCCGACCGCCAGCGGACGTGCTCAGTTTGTGGCCGATCCGTATCGCGCGGCCAGGGAACAACGCGACGCACACTTCCCGCTGACGATGATCACCGGTCGCTTGCGCGATCAATGGCACGGCATGAGCCGCACCGGCACCGCCGCGCAGCTGTTCGGGCATGTCAGCGAGGCCGTGTTGAGCCTGCATCCGGATGAAATGCGTCGGCATCGTCTGCAACCCGGCGATCTGATCAGCCTGAAAAGTCGGCGCGGCGCGGTAATCGTGCCGGTCGCCAGCGACGACAGCGTGCAGCCTGGCCAGGCCTTTCTGCCCATGCATTTTGGTGACCGTTTCCTCAAGGGCGGCGTGAACACCCTCACCCTGCCCGCTTTTGATCCGCTGTCAAAACAACCGGAACTCAAACACAGCGGCGTGCGACTTGAGCCGGTGCAGTTGCCGTGGCAGCTGTTCGCCCTGGTCGAAGGCAATGTTCAACAACATTTTGAGACGCTACGACCGCTCTGCGAGGCGTTTTCCTACGCCAGCCTCAGCCTGGTCGGCCGTGAACGCCCTGCGCTGCTGATACGCGCTGCCAGCGCCACCGCGCCTGATCCGCAACTGCTGCGTGACATCGATCAGTGCCTGGCGCTCAACGACGGTCCCGTACTGGCCTACGACGACCCACGACGCTCCATCGGCAAACGCGTGCGGATCGAGAACGGTCGGATCACCGCGATTCGCCTGGCCGGCGAAACACTCGCCCAACACTGGCTGCAAAACCTCTGGCTTGAGGGACGCGTCGACGAACAACTGCGCCGTTGGCTGCTGGCACCACTGAGCGCGCAGCCGGGTAACGCGGGCACGGCGGCAGCGGGCACTAAAACCCTTTGCAACTGCAAGAACGTCAGTCAACGCGCGGTCTGCGCCGGCATCAGCCGTGGCCTGGACTTGCAGGGCCTGAAACAAGAATTGGGCTGCGGCACGCAATGCGGCTCCTGTGTACCTGAAATCAAGCGTCTACTGGCTGCCACTGCGCAGCCGATCGCCGTTATCGCGTGAGGAAAATACGATGAGCGCAAAAGTCTGGCTGGTGGGTGCAGGTCCCGGCGACCCTGAATTGCTGACCCTCAAGGCTGTTCGGGCGTTGAGAGAAGCAGATGTTGTGCTGATCGACGATCTGGTCAATGACGCGGTGCTGGAGCATTGCCCCGGCGCGCGGATCATTCCTGTGGGCAAACGCGGCGGCTGTCGTTCCACGCCTCAAGCCTTCATTCATCGTCTGATGCTGCGTTATGCCCGCCACGGCAAATGCGTGGTACGGCTCAAGGGCGGCGATCCGTGCATCTTCGGTCGCGGCGGTGAAGAGGCACAGTGGTTGCGCGAGCACGGCGTTGAGGTCGAACTGGTCAACGGCATCACTGCCGGGCTGGCGGGTGCGACGCAATGCGATATTCCGCTGACCCTCAGAGGCGTTGCCCGTGGCGTGACGCTGGTCACCGCCCACACTCAGGACGGCAGCAGCCTGAACTGGCAGGCCCTGGCCCAGGGCGGCACGACGCTGGTGATTTATATGGGCGTGGCGAAGCTGAGCGAGATCCGCGAGCAGCTGCTGGCCGGGGGGATGGCGGCGGATATGCCGGTGGCGATGATTGAAAACGCGTCCCTGGCGCACCAACGGGAATGTCGGAGCAATTTGACGGCCATGGAACAGGATGCCTCAGCATTCGAATTGAAAAGCCCGGCGATCCTGGTCATTGGCGCGGTAGCAGCCCGCTCTGCGCTTTACTGTGGGAACGAGTCTGCTAGCGAAGCGGACTTGTCCGTCGACATCAATGCTGGATATCAACGCGCCTGACGGCTCGCCCCTCACCAAATCGCAGACAAAGAAAAGCCCGGCCTAAGCCGGGCTTTTCTCAGAGCTGCGGGCTAATTACTTAGCTTGAGCTTCAACCTGCGCTTCTACGCGACGGTTTACAGCGCGGCCAGCTTCAGTTTTGTTGTCAGCAACTGGGCGGGATTCGCCGTAGCCAACAGACTGAACGCGGGTCGATTCAACACCGTACTGGTTGGTCAGAACTTGCTTAACGGCGTTTGCACGACGCTCGGACAGTTTCTGGTTGTAAGCGTCAGGACCGACGGAGTCAGTGTGACCTTCAACAGTAGTGGTGGTGGATGGGTACTGTTTCATGAAATCAGCGAGGTTTTTGATGTCGCCGTAGCTGTTAGGCTTGACTACCGACTTGTCGAAGTCGAATTTCACGTCCAGTTCAACACGAACAACTTCAGCAACTGCTGGGCAGCCATCAGCGTCAACAGTTACGTTGGCTGGGGTGTCCGGGCACTTGTCAACGTTGTCGCACACGCCATCGTTGTCGCTGTCGGAGCAGACTTCAGCTGGTGCTGGAACTGGAGCAGCAGCAGGCTTGGAGCCGCCACCGAAGTTCACACCGATACCGACGCTTGGAGCCCACTCGGTGTCGCCTTGGTCGATGTTGTACTGAGCTTCAACGCCAGCACGGGCATAGAAGTTGTCAGTGAAGTACAGCTTGGCACCGCCGCCAACGTTGGCGAAGGTCGAACGGTTGCGGCCGTTGCTGCCATTCTGGTCGATGCTCTGGTCCGAGAAACCGGCAGAGACGTAAGGACGCAGCATGTCACCTGGGTTGTTGAAGTGGTACAGAGCGTCCAGAGCGGTGTTAGCGCCCTTGATGTTCTTGCCGTCGTCGGAACGAACGTTGTGCACTTCGTCGTAGCCCAGACGCAGTTCAACGTCGTCGGTCAAGAAGTAACCGATCGAGCCGCCGAACAGGTTGCCGTTGTTCTTGAAGTTACGAGCGCTGTCGAATTGTTCTTTCTTAGCGAAGCCTTCGATTTCAACTGCGCCTTGGCCTTGTGCCAGAGCGCCGAACGAAGTGGCGGCAATCAAAGAACCAATGGCCAAGCCCAAGGTGTTTTTCAGTTTCATCCGTTAAATCCCCATCTGGTGATTGTGAAGCAGTCCCGCAAACCGGGGGACAACTCGGCGGCAAGTCTATCAGAACTTGCCTACACGTAAGAGATATTTGCGCCGAACTAAGTTTCAGCAATGCCTGCAAATTTCTCACGCAATTTGTCTAGAGCGCGTTTGTACCGCATTTTTGTTGCACTCAAACCCATGTGCATGATGTCTGCGATCTCCTGAAACTCCAGCTCTGCGACAAATCGTAGCACCAGAATTTCACGGTCAATCGGGTTCACATACACCAGCCAGCGATCAAGTCCACCCTTATCCTCGGGTTTCGGCGTCTTTTCTTCAGACGCTTCCTCGAGGGGGTCCAGACTCAAAGCGTCCATCAAGCGACGCTTTCGCCGTTCCTTCCGATACTGTGTGATGCATTCGTTGTACGTGATGCTGTAGAGCCACGTTTTGAACTTCGATTTTCCCTCGAAGTTCTTCAGGCCATACAACACCTTCAACATCACTTCCTGACAGACATCGTCCGCGTCGCGATCGTTCCCCAGATATCGTGCACAGACGTTAAATAATGTTCGTTGGTAACGCCGCATCAGTTCTTCATAGGCGCGTGTTACGTGAAACAGCTCGGTATGCGAGCGCGCGACCAACTCCTCATCAGAGAGCTCGCGGGGGTCGTAGCGCGTGGAGAGCGATTGAGCTTTATTCAAAACAAGTCGGGCCGACAGTCAGGTCAATGTCCGCCGCAGCCCTTACAGGGCACTTTGCGGCGGCATACATTAGCAGGGTTTGCCGGGTTAGCGGCTACTCACATGCTGCTCCAGGAGGATCCGATTGGAGAGAGAGACTAGCTCACCCTCATCGGTCAGCAATGTGGTTTTAACCGTGCCGATCTCTTCGATCTGACCTTCGACCTCGCCAACACGCACTTGTTGCCCAACCTGATACAACTCACGCACATAGATTCCCGCAAGAATCTGACCGGCAATTTCCCGGCTTCCCAACCCCATGGCCAGCGCAACTGCCAGACCAACGGTAATCAAAACGATCACAATCACGTGGTTGAGCAGGTCAGTCTTGACCTCCAACTGGCTGATCGCGACCGAAATACTGATGATAATTACCAGCCCCTGGGCAATTCGTCCCAGGCCCGCAGCGTAATCCAGCCCTACGCCCTCTGCGGCACCACGCACCAGCCCATTGGCCAGTTGCGCCAGCAACACACCCACCAGCAGCACCAGCGCGGCGCCAAATACTTTTGGCAAATACAGCGCAAGCATGTCAAGCGTAGCCGAAACTCGCTCAAGTCCAAGGGACTCTGCGGCAGAAACCAGAAAAATCAGCAGAACGAACCAATAGACAATCTTTCCGATCAGGGTCGAGATCGGCACTTGCAAGCCGGCCCGGGACAGCAATTTGGTCAGACCGGTGCCGCCCATCAGGCGATCAAGGCCCAGCTTGGCGAGCAACTTCGACAGCAAAGTATCCAAAAGTTTCGCAACGACGAAACCCAACAGCAGCACAACCAGCGCGCCGAACAGGTTCGGGATGAAATTGGCCACCTTGGTCCATAACGCAGTCATTGCAGTGACGAGGCTCTGTGTCCAGAGATCAAGTTCCATATTCAATCAGCCTTATCAGCGGTGCGAGCGGTAGGTTTACGGTGGCGGGATACCGGCGAGACGTGGGCCGAGCCGTTATTGAGGGCAATCATCAGCGCGGGCAACCAGCGGCCCAGCAGGCTGAACAGATCGCCAGCGCCGACCTGGCGGTTGGCGGTTTTCAGGACACGCCCAAGGCACGCATCGTCGTCACGGGTGGACGGCGAGGCGTTCAGCATGTCGCGCAAAGACTGTTCAAACGGATCGTGCATACGCACCTCTCGTGATGTCTGTGAAAGACGCGGTCAAATTTGCCCGGGTCACATGGCTCATCGTCACACCCAGCGCAAACGTCTAAATAACCACCACTGTCCGAGCGCTACCGAAACCATCATCAGGCACGCGATCAGGAACCCATAAGGGCTGGCGGAGAATGGAATTCCACCGACGTTGATGCCCAGAAGACCGGTCAGAAAACTCATCGGCAAAAAGATCCCGGTGATGATCCCGAAGCGGTACATCGTGCGATTCATGCGCACGCTCAAACGTCGGTCTTCAGCCTCGAGGACCAGCCCCACCCGCTCCCGGGTCAATTCCAGCTCCTCAAGATATCGGGTCAGGCTGTTGTTCAATTCGTTCCAGTAATCGCCATCGTCTTCGACGAACCAGGGCAGTTTTATCCGCGTTAGCTGTCCGAAAATTTCCCGCTGCGGAGCAAGGAAACGTTTCAGTGCAGCAGCCCGTCGACGGATCTGCAAAATGGCGCCGTGCTCGGGTGTATACCGTTCGTCGGCATCCAGCTTTTCTTCTTCCTCATCGACCACTTCCGAGAGGCAACTGACCAGATCCTGCACCTTGTGGGTGAGGTACTGAGCCATATAAAGGATGAGTTCGGAGGCGGTTTTCGGCCCTTTGCCTTCGGCCAGCGTCACCAGCAACTCATCAGTGGCGCGCAATGGACGCAGGCGAAGGGAAATCACACGCTGGGCTGAGGCGAAGATACGCACCGAGACCATGTCTTCCGGTTCTGCGCCCGGGTTCAGGTTGACCCCGCGCAGAAACAGCAGCAGTTCGGAGTCCGGCAGCGGCAGAAGGCGCGGACGGGTGTTCTCTTCGAGCAGCAGGTCACAGCTGAATTCACTCAGACCGCTGGATTTGCGCAGCCAGGTCTGGGTTTGCGGGTGACTGCGATCCCAGTGCAGCCACAGGCTTTCATGGGCCTGTAGCTGCAAATCATCGAGTTCAGTCCGGGCTATCGAACGCGCACCGCCTTTACCATCCAGCACCAGGGCATGCACCAGCCCCCACTGCGCGTTTTCTTCCTCGAACATCCTCACCCCTTTGTTGGTCTTGCGCTTTATTCAGGCATCTTCAGCGGGCTTGGCGAGATGATCACGCCGTTGTTGTCCGCGTAGATGTAATGGCCTGGATGGAAGGTCACGCCCGCAAAGGTCACCGCCACGTTGAGATCGCCGATACCACGCTTGTCGGTCTTCATGGGATGGCTCGCCAGTGCCTGAACCCCCAGGTCGGTTTGCGCAATGACGTCGACGTCACGGATGCAACCATAGATCACCAGCCCTTCCCAGCCGTTGTTCGCGGCTTTCTCGGCGATCATGTCGCCCAGCAGGGCACGACGCAGGGAACCGCCACCGTCGACCACCAGCACCTTGCCATTGCCCTTGAGCTCGGCTTGTTCCTTGACCAGCGAGTTGTCTTCGAAGCACTTGATGGTCACGATTTCGCCGCCGAAAGAATCACGGCCGCCGAAATTGCTGAACATCGGTTCCAGCACCTGCACCAGCTCCGGGTAGGCGTCGCACAGGTCAGGCGTGAGGTAATGGTTCATCGAGAAACTCCTGTAGAGAGGAAGACAATCGAGTGTGTCGCAAAGTGACCGGAACAGCTCAATGCGTCATATCTTAGCCTCAAGCCGAACAGAGCGAAATGCCCTTGTTAGAGCATCAGGCTCAGATTGCCGTGGCCAAATCCGGCTTTTCTCCCAGTAAAGGCGTTTGCTGATCGGCCAGCCAGCGCGCTACCAACGGCCAGACTTCGGTTTGGGCGGCTTTGCTGACGAGCATTTCCACGTGACCGAAATTATCGCCAAAGCCCTGCTCGCGGCCAAGGTTGATGAATTGCTTGTGTTCGGAACCCATTTGATCGAACAACTTGCGGCACGCCCATGCCGGATCCTGGTGATCGCCAGCGGCACTCACGGCCAGCACCGGTATTTGAACGTCGGCCAATCCCGCCCACCAGTCCTTCTCCGCATCGCCGAAGCGCCCGAACAGGCCATACCAGCGCATGCTTTCCAGGGCCAGGCCAATCGGCTCGTCCTCCGGGCCACGCTTGAGCCGCGAACCGGACAGTTGGGCGAAACGCTTGAGAATAAAGCGCCCGCTCCACTCCACCGGTGGAATTTTCAACGGCCAGTAGGTGCGACTGACCTGCGTGCCGAAGAACGCCGCCGACGCCACGACAGGCTCGCCGATGTATTCACCACCCAGTGCCGCCGCCAATGTGATGCCGCCCAGCGAGTGACCGATCCAGTGCGGGACCTGACCACTCTGCTCGCGTACGAACGCGCCAATGGCCGGCAGATCGTAACGGGCGTAGTCGGCAACACGGTTCTTGCGGTAGTTCTGATTACGCTGGGACAGGCCGTGACCGCGCATTTCGGGAATCCAGACATCGAATCCCAGGCGCGTCAGGTAGGCGCCCAGCCCAAGTCCTTTCGGCGAGAACCAGAACCGGCGATTGGAAAAGCTGCCGTGCAACAAAATCACCGGCACGCCACGCACGGACGATTCATCAGCCATGCCAAGACGCGTCACAGCCAGTTCGACTGTGCCGTCAGGGCTGTTGCCAGGTTTCAAACGATAGACATCTTCGCTCAGATCGCCGCGACGCTCGGCACTGATCAGGGCGACAGGAAATAGGTTGCTGCTGCTTTGCATAATGCTCTTGCACAAAAAAGGGCGGCTTCCAGAGGAGCCCGCCCTACTTGAATCTTAAAGCCCCAGCCGCTAAAGCGGCCGGGGCTTCACTCACACCATCAAGCCGAAGCCTGACCTTCAGCCAGGAAGAACCAGGTTTCCAGTACGGAATCGGGGTTCAGCGAAACGCTTTCGATGCCCTGCTCCATCAGCCACTTGGCCAGATCAGGGTGGTCCGAAGGGCCCTGACCGCAAATACCGATGTACTTGCCAGCCTTGTTGCAGGCCTGAATCGCGTTGGCCAGCAGCTTCTTGACCGCCGGATTACGCTCGTCGAACAGGTGCGCGATGATCCCGGAGTCACGGTCCAGGCCCAGGGTCAGCTGGGTCAGGTCGTTGGAGCCGATGGAGAAGCCGTCGAAGAACTCGAGGAACTCTTCAGCGAGGATGGCGTTGGACGGCAGCTCGCACATCATGATGATGCGCAGACCATTTTCGCCACGCTTCAGACCGTTCTCCGCCAACAGATCGATGACCTGGCTGGCTTCGCCTAGGGTACGGACGAAGGGCACCATGATTTCGACGTTGGTCAGGCCCATCTCGTTGCGCACGCGCTTGAGGGCACGGCATTCGAGTTCGAAGCAGTCGCGGAAAGATTCGCTTATGTAACGCGAGGCGCCACGGAAACCCAGCATCGGGTTTTCTTCTTCCGGCTCGTAGAGCTTGCCGCCGATCAGGTTGGCGTATTCGTTGGACTTGAAGTCCGACAGACGCACGATGACCTTTTTCGGCGTGAACGCAGCGGCCAGGGTGCTGATGCCTTCAACCAGTTTCTCGACATAGAAACCGACCGGATCGTCGTAACCGGCAATGCGCTTGTCGACGCTGTCCTTGATGTCCTGCGGCAGCCCGGCGTAGTTCAGCAGCGCCTTGGGGTGCACGCCGATCATGCGGTTGATGATGAATTCCAGACGGGCCAGGCCCACACCGGCGTTCGGCAGTTGCGCGAAGTCGAATGCACGGTCCGGGTTACCGACGTTCATCATGATCTTGAACGGCAGATCAGGCATGGCATCGACGGAGTTTTTCTTGATGTCGAAGCCCAATTCGCCTTCGAAGATGTAACCGGTGTCGCCTTCAGCGCAGGAAACGGTCACGCCCTGGCCGTCTTGCAACAGCTGGGTGGCGTTGCCGCAACCGACCACGGCCGGGATGCCCAGCTCGCGAGCGATGATCGCCGCGTGGCAAGTACGGCCGCCACGATTGGTGACGATGGCGCTGGCGCGCTTCATGACCGGTTCCCAGTCCGGGTCGGTCATGTCGGAGACCAGAACGTCGCCTGGCTGGACCTTGTCCATCTCGGACACGTCCTTGATGATGCGGACCTTGCCGGCGCCGATGCGCTGGCCGATGGCGCGACCTTCAACCAACACGGTGCCGGTTTCTTTCAACAGGTAACGTTCCATGACGTTGGCCTGAGTGCGGCTCTTCACGGTCTCAGGACGGGCCTGAACGATGTAGAGCTTGCCGTCGTCGCCGTCTTTGGCCCATTCGATGTCCATCGGGCACTTGTAGTGCTTCTCGATGATCATGGCTTGCTTGGCCAGTTCGCTGACCTCAGCGTCGGTCAGGCAGAAACGGGCGCGATCGGCCTTGTCCACGTCGATGGTCTTGACCGACTTGCCGGCCGTGGCGACTTCGCCGTAGATCATCTTGATGGCCTTGCTGCCCAGGTTGCGACGCAGGATGGCCGGACGACCGGCGGCCAGCGTGCCTTTGTGGACATAGAACTCATCCGGGTTCACCGCGCCTTGTACGACGGTTTCACCCAGGCCGTAGGCGCCGGTGATGAACACCACGTCACGGAAGCCCGATTCGGTATCGAGGGTGAACATCACGCCGGCGGTGCCGGTTTCGGAGCGGACCATGCGCTGCACGCCAGCCGACAGGGCAACCAGCTTGTGGTCGAAGCCCTGGTGGACGCGGTAGGAAATCGCGCGGTCGTTGAACAGGGAGGCGAACACCTCTTTGGCGGCGCGAATAACGTTTTCGACACCACGGATGTTCAGGAAGGTTTCCTGCTGACCGGCGAAGGAAGCGTCCGGCAGGTCTTCGGCGGTAGCGGAAGAACGCACGGCCACGGCCATGTCAGGGTTGCCGGCCGACAGCGTGGCGAACGCAGTGCGGATCTCGGCGTTGAGTTTCTCGGGGAATTCGGCTTCCATGATCCATTGACGGATCTGGGCGCCAGTCTTGGCCAGGGCGTTGACATCGTCGACGTCCAGGGCGTCGAGGGCGGCGTGGATCTGATCGTTCAGGCCGCTCAGTTCCAGAAAATCACGATAAGCCTGAGCTGTCGTGGCGAAGCCACCGGGCACCGATACACCGGCACCTGCGAGGTTACTGATCATCTCGCCCAGGGATGCGTTCTTGCCCCCTACGTGCTCTACATCATGGACGCCGAGCTTATCGAGGGAAACTACGTACTCTACCAAGGTGATCTCTCCACTAACTGTGTTGGAAAAGCTCAGAAGCCGGGCGCTCGGGGGAGCGTTTGCCAGCTGTATGGCCTGGACCTGGAAAATAAGTGAGAATGCGGGCCACTGGCGGCCGGCAAATCGCGCCTATCATATCCAAGATTCGTCACTAGCTTAAGGCCCAAGGTGCAAATGAAACGATCTGCTTTCTTTATTTCCGACGGCACCGGCATCACAGCCGAAACCCTCGGCCAAAGCCTCCTGGCGCAGTTCGAAAACATTACCTTCAGCAAATTCACGCGTCCGTACATCGACAACGTGGATAAAGCGCGGGCCATGGTACAACAAATCAACAAAGCCGCCGAAACCGACGGTTTCCGGCCGATTATCTTTGACACCATCGTCAATCAGGACATCCGTGAGATCCTCGCCACGTCCAATGGTTTCATGATCGACATTTTCTCGACCTTCCTGGCGCCGCTTGAACAGGAACTGACCGAGCATTCTTCCTACACCGTCGGCAAATCCCACTCCATCGGCACCAACTCCAATTACATGGAGCGGATCGAGGCGGTGAACTTCGCCCTCGACAATGACGACGGCGCGCGCACGCATTATTACGACAAGGCCGACCTCATCCTAGTGGGCGTGTCGCGTTGTGGTAAGACACCGACGTGCCTGTACATGGCGATGCAATTCGGCATCCGCGCGGCCAACTACCCGCTGACCGAAGACGACATGGAACGCCTGCAACTGCCCACCGCACTGCGCGCCCACCAACACAAGCTGTTCGGCCTGACCATCGACCCGGATCGTCTCACCGCGATCCGCAACGAGCGCAAGCCCAACAGCCGTTATTCGAGCTACGCACAGTGCGAGTTTGAAGTGCGCGAGGTGGAGAACCTGTTCCGCCGGGAGAACATTCCGAACATCAATTCCACGCATTTTTCGGTGGAAGAGATTTCGGCGAAAATCCTTGTCGAGAAAGGTGTTGAGCGGCGGTTCAAATAGTTCTGCGGCGCCCGTTATAGCGCTTTCGCGAGCAGGCTCGCTCCCACAGTTGATCTCCAGTTGACACAAAGTTTGTGTACGAGAGAGATCCATTGTGGGAGCGAGCC
>NZ_JASCOM010000151.1:0-14425 GCF_029959925.1 Pseudomonas sp. PS02303 | reverse complement strand
GCCTCGCTCCTACAGGTCGGGGTCACGCATATCCCGTGAACGACACTGACCTGTAGGAGCGAGGCTTGCCCGCGAAGCTTTTAACAATCGTCAGAGCGCAAACAACTCCGCCGGCAACTTCATCAAACAATCACTCCCCGCTTCGATAGCCGCCCGATGAGCGGCAGTACGCGGCAGCAAACGCTTGAAGTAGAACTCGTTGGTTGCCAGTTTGCCTCGGCAGTAATCCGCATCACCGCTGCCAGCGTCGAGTTGCGTCTGGGCCACCAGCGCCATGCGCAACCACAGATAGCCGAGGATGATGTAACCGCTGTACATCAAGTAATCCACCGACGCCGCACCGACTTCGTCCGGATTCTTCATTGCGGCCATGCCAACTTTGGCGGTCAACTCGCCCCACTGTTGATTCAGTCCATTGAGTTGCGCCACATAGCTGGCCAGTTGTGGATGCTCGGCATTCGCCGCGCAGAATTTGTGGACGATTTTGGTGAAGCCACGCAGCAATTTACCCTGACTGCCGAGCACTTTGCGCCCGAGCAAATCCAGCGCCTGAATGCCGTTGGTGCCTTCGTAGATCGGCGCGATCCGGCAGTCGCGAACCAACTGTTCCATGCCCCATTCACGGATAAAGCCGTGACCGCCAAACACCTGCATACCGTGGTTGGTGACCTCCAGACCGGTGTCAGTCATGAAGGCTTTGCAGATCGGCGTCAGGAAGGCCAACAGGTCTTCGGCGTCCTGACGCGCCGTTTCATCCGGGCTCAGGTGCGCGACGTCCAGCAGCTGCGCGGTGAAATAGGTCAGCGCGCGGTTGCCTTCGTTGAAGGCTTTCATGGTCAGCAACATCCGGCGCACGTCAGGATGAACGATGATCGGATCGGCGGCTTTGTCCGGTGCTTTCGCGCCAGTCAGCGCGCGCATTTGCAGGCGATCGTTGGCGTACTTGATGGCACCCTGGAAACTCGCCTCACCCAGACACAACCCCTGCATGCCAGTGCCGAGCCGTGCGTGGTTCATCATGGTGAACATGCAGTTCAGGCCCTTGTTCGGCTCGCCGATCAAGAAGCCCTTGGCTTCGTCGAAGTTCAGCACGCAGGTCGCCGAGGCCTTGATGCCCATTTTGTGTTCGATCGAGCCGCAGGAGACGCCGTTGCGCTCGCCGGCTTCACCCTCGGCATCGGGTAGGAATTTGGGAACGATGAACAGGGAAATACCCTTGGTGCCTGCCGGAGCATCCGGCAGTTTCGCCAACACCAGATGAATGATGTTGTCGCTCATGTCGTGTTCGCCGGCCGAGATGAAGATCTTGCTGCCGGAAATCGCGTAGCTGCCGTCGGCTGAAGGCACGGCGCGGGTTTTGATGATGCCCAGGTCAGTGCCGCAATGCGCCTCGGTCAGGCACATGGTGCCGGTCCATTGGCCAGCCGTCAGTTTGCTCAGGTAGGTGTTCTTCTGATCTTCGGTGCCGTGGGCGTGGATGGCCGACATCGCCCCGTGGGTCAGGCCGGGGTACATGCCCCACGAAGTATTGCTGGAGCCGACCATCTCACTGATGACCAGGCCCAGAGAACTTGGCAAACCCTGGCCGCCATACGCCGGATCAGCTGCCAGACCGTGCCAGCCACCTTCCACGTACTGTGCGAAAGCCTGCTTGAAGCCTGTAGGCGTTGTCACCACACCGTTGTCGAAATGGCAGCCTTCTTCGTCACCGCTGCGATTCAACGGTGCGAGAACGTTCTCACAGAATTTCGCGCCTTCTTCGAGGATCGCATTGACCATGTCCGGGCTCGCGTCGGTGGCGCCCAGCGCGGCGTAGTTGGTGTGGAAGTCGAAGACGTGGTCGATCAGAAAGCGCATGTCGCGCAGGGGAGCTTTGTATTCGGGCATGGTCGTTTCTCCGTCAGCAGATCGTTCAAACCTACTGCCGCCCACCCGGCCTCACAATCACAGTCCAGACGCTGAATGCGCCATCATCACTCAACCCGCAGCGGCGTCCATGCGCACCGCGCCACGGCGAGTCTGACCGAATGCCACCACGCAATTTCGCCCGGCGCCCTTGGCGCTGTAGAGCGCTTCGTCCGCGGACTTGAGTACTTTTTCGGGGGTGCGCTGCTCTTGTCGTTCGGCCACGCCGATGCTGACAGTGACCGACACACTGGTAGCGCCCGAACCTGCACGTTTCTGGCGACCTTGCTGGTCGTCCTGAGGACGGCTGTCCTGATTGCGCAACTGAATGTTGTAGGTGGCGATGGATTCGCGGATGACTTCCAGGTGCGGCATGCACTCTTCGAGGGTCTTGCCCGCGAACACCAGGGCAAATTCCTCACCGCCGTAGCGATATGCCCTACCGCCTCCTCCGATTTTCGACAGCTTACTGGCGACCAGTCTCAAGACCTGATCGCCGACATCGTGACCATGGGTGTCGTTGAATTTCTTGAAGTGATCGACGTCGCTCATGGCCAGCACGTAATTGCGCCCCAGCCGCTGCATCCGCTCGTTCAAGGCGCGACGACCCGGCAGGCCAGTGAGCTCGTCGCGGAAGGCCATTTGATAGGCCTCGTGGGCGACTGCGGCGGCAATCATTAACATCACCTGACTGCACATGATGTTCAGGGTGAACGGCAGGATGAAAGTTTTCGGCAGCGCCCAGAACAACCCGACCAACCCCACCAGTTGTGCGGCGTGCAAGGGTCTGGGGTTACGCCAGTATTGCCAGCTCAGCAGCAGGAACGAGGCGATGAACACGGGATAGGACAACTGGATCAGGCTCATCCAGGCGCCATGCAGCGCTGGCCAGCGGATTTCCGACAGCCACATCAACAAGGCCTGGGGATAACTTTGCTCCAACCCGAGCGCGACACTGCCAACAGCGAGCAATACCGCGAAGCGCGCCACCATGTCCTGAAACAAGTGGGTGCGTTCCTGCCATGCGGCGAACACGCCGAACAACAGCGGCAGCAATAGGCAACACAGGTGGAACACCACTGCTGCATCTTCACGGACCTTGCCGTTGTCGCGGTAATAGTCGGTCTGGGTGTCGAGCAGAAAGTAGGCGATGTACACCGTCACCATCAGAAACAGTTCGCGCTGACGTCGGTAAACCGCGCAATACGCACCACCGAGTAACAGCACCAGGGTCGGCAGCACGTTGAACAGCGAAGTGAAAAAGACGTTGAGGTCCTTGATGTAAGCGGCCGCAAGCCCCGCAAGCAAAAGCAGTAACGACGGTAGGAAATGGCTGATACGTACAGCGGAAGAACGCGGCAAGGGTAAAGCTCCGACCGTCATGACAATAGATGGCATTGTGCCCACCTACTGTAACGGCAGAAATGCCGACTTACTGAGTCAATTGTCAGGTTTTTTTAGCGGGTGTTTCAGTGGCCGCAGACCGAATTGGCAGTGACTGGCTCCCATCAAAGATCGCGGGCGAGCTTTTACTTTCTCCAAGAACAAAAAAGCCGCTACCCCGGAAGGGATAGCGGCTTTATGAAGAACTGCGTTGAGGCTTAGTAGCCCAGTGCGAAGTCTTCTTCTTTCATGTCCATCAAGTTGTTGGCACCCGACAGCATGGTTGCAACATGAGTGCGGGTACGCGGCAAGATGCGCTGGAAGTAGAAGCGCGCAGTCTGCAGCTTGGCGGTGTAGAACGCCTCTTCGGAAGTTCCGGCAGCCAGTTTCTCGGCAGCCAGACGCGCCATGTCAGCCCAGAAGTAGGCCAGGCAGGCGTAACCGGAGTACATCAGGTAGTCCACCGACGCCGCGCCGACTTCTTCGCGGTCCTTCATGGCCGCCATTCCGACCTTCATGGTCAGCTCGCCCCATTCTTTGTTCAGTGCAGCCAATGGCTCGACGAACTCTTTGACCGCTTCGTTGCCTTCGTTGGTCTGGCAGAACTTGTGGACGATCTTGGTGAAGCCTTTGAGGGCTTCGCCTTGAGTCATCAGCACTTTACGACCCAGCAGGTCGAGTGCCTGGATACCGGTGGTGCCTTCGTACAGCATCGAAATGCGGCTGTCGCGAACGTTCTGCTCCATGCCCCACTCGGCGATGAAGCCGTGGCCACCATAGATTTGCACGCCGTGGTTGGCGGACTCAAAACCGACTTCAGTCATGAAGGCTTTGGCGATTGGCGTCATGAACGCCAGCAACGCGTCGGCTTTTTTCTTCTCTTCTTCGTCTACGCCGTATTTGACGATGTCGACTTGCTTGGCGGTGAAGTAAACCATCGCGCGGTTGCCTTCGGCGAACGCTTTCATGGTCAACAACATGCGACGTACATCAGGGTGAACGATGATCGGATCAGCGGCTTTTTCCGGCGCTTTCGGGCCAGTCAGCGAGCGCATTTGCAGACGATCGCGAGCGTATTTCAGACCGCCCTGGAAGCCGATCTCGGCGTGGGCCAGGCCTTGCAGCGCGGTGCCCAGACGAGCGGTGTTCATAAAGGTGAACATGCAGTTCAGGCCTTTGTTCGCCGGGCCGATCAGGTAACCGGTGGCTGCGTCGAAGTTCATCACGCAAGTGGCGTTGCCGTGGATACCCATCTTGTGTTCCAGGGAACCACAGGTCACGGCGTTGCGGGCGCCGATCGTACCGTCTGCGTTCGGCATGAACTTCGGCACGATGAACAGCGAAATGCCTTTGGTGCCAGCCGGCGCATCCGGCAGGCGAGCCAGCACGATGTGGACGATGTTGTCGGCCATGTCGTGTTCACCGGCCGAGATGAAGATTTTGGTGCCGGAGACTTTGTAGGAACCGTCGGCTTGAGGTTCAGCCTTGGTGCGCAGCATGCCCAGGTCGGTGCCGCAGTGCGGTTCGGTCAGGCACATGGTGCCGGTCCATTCACCGGACACCAGCTTGGTCAGGTAAGCCTCTTGCTGCTCAGGCGTACCGTGCTCGGAAATGGTGTTCATCGCGCCGTGCGACAGGCCTGGGTACATGCCCCACGACCAGTTGGCTTCGCCAACCATTTCGCTGACGGCCAGACCCAGAGACTCCGGCAGGCCCTGGCCGCCGTGCTCTACGTCGTGGGCCAGGCTTGGCCAGCCGCCTTCAACGAATTGCTTGTAGGCTTCTTTGAAGCCAGTCGGGGTTTTAACGCCGGACTCGCTCCAGGTGCAGCCTTCGGTGTCACCCACGCGGTTCAGCGGAGCCAGCACCTGCTCACAAAACTTGGCGCCTTCTTCGAGAATGGCGCTAACCATGTCTGGAGTTGCGTCTGCGCAAGCCGGAAGGCTCTGATAGTGCGCTTCGTAGCCGAGCAGTTCGTCACGAACGAAGCGAATATCACGCAAGGGGGCCTTGTAGTCAGGCATAGCGATAAACCTCTGCTGATGTAACCGGGAATGAACGACCGTGTTGATTTGTTGTGACGGTCAAACAGTTGTTTGAAACATACGTTTACGCCCAAATCTTGTCAAGCGCCGATCTTTTGCCGTTCGTCATCACGCGCACAAATGCCGGGCACGCAGCCGCGCCGCCGCCGTTGACAACGCAACAGGCCATGCAGGAAAGATTAGTTGAGGGAGAAGGACTTACGCACAAAAACGCCGCGAATAGTCGCGGCGTTGGCAGGAAGGGTTCAGCGAGGGGTCAAGCGTAGGTATCAATCAACGTTCCAAGCATTTCGTCGGACGCCTTGGCGACTTTCACGCCGGCCTCCACCTGAAACTTGCCTTGGGCCATCTCGACCATATTGCTGGCCAGGTCCGATTGCTGGCTGCGGTCAACCGAACGCAGGCGGTCTACCTGAACCTCGGAAGACTGGCTTGTCACCGAACGCTCGAGGGTACTGCTGGCGATCTGGCCGGAAGCCTGATCGACACGGTTCTGCCCTGTCTGAATAGTGCTCAGACCGGCATAAAAAGCGGTGTTTCCTGAGATTTCCATGGGAGAACTCGTCCTAAATAGGAACAACAGCGGCCATTGAAACAGACCTGATGGCAAAAGGCCCGACAAAAACACTAATGGCACAGTGCCTTGTCATAGGCAAAATCTCAATCCAGCAGATCCAGTTGCAGATGCTCCGCCACCGCTTCTGCGGTGACCGATTTGAGTTTTGGCACCCGTCCAAGGCAAGGCGCGGGAATGCGCTCGGCAAGGGTCGCGAGGTTTTCTTCCAGGCGCGAGGTCTTCGGATCGATGATATTGGCCACCCACCCCGCCAGCTGCAAACCGTCCTGGGCAATCGCCTCGGCGGTCAGCAGCGCATGATTGATGCAACCCAGGCGCACGCCGACCACCAGGATCACCGGCAGGCCCAGCGCCATTGCCAGATCCGACAGATTGTCCTGATCCGCCAACGGCACGCGCCAGCCGCCGGCGCCTTCGATCAAGGTAAAATCGGCCTGCATGTCGAGAATCGCGAGCATCGGCGTCAACAGTGATTGCACCGTCAGCGCCACGCCCGCCTCCCGCGCGGCCAGGTGCGGAGCAATCGGCGGTTCGAACGCCACCGGGTTGACCTGTGCATAAGTCAGCGGCAACGAGCACTCGGCCAGCAACGCCAGCGCATCGGAATTACGCAAACCCTTGGGCGTCACATCACAGCCGGAAGCGACCGGCTTGCCCGCTGCCGTACTCATGCCCGCCGACCGCGCAGCATGCAACAGGCCGGCAGCAATGGTGGTCTTGCCGACATCAGTGTCCGTGCCGGTAATGAAATAAGCAGCGCTCATATGGGTTTCTCCAACACGGCGTAGACCACTTGATAAGTCGCCGGCAATCCTTCGGCCTGACGAAACTGCTCATAAGCCTCGACCAAGCCAAGGATCCGCGCCCGACCGGTCAAACCGCCCGGCCGACCGGGGTTCAAGTTGTGTGCGCCCAACGCCTTGAGTTCATGCGTCAGGCTGCGCACGTCCGGGTAATGCAACACATGAGGACGGGTCTCCAGACTGACAATCCGCAAGCCACTGGTCGCGCACAGCTGTTGATAAATACCGAACTCGCGGAAGCGATTGACGTGCACCATGCCATCCACTTGACGCCAGCTGTCACGCAACTCAAACAGCGTCCCTACACAAAGACTAGCAAACGCGAATACCCCGCCCGGCTTGAGTGCCCGAAACGCCTCACTGAGCACCGATTCGAAATCCGCGCACCACTGCACCGCCAGGCTGGAGAAGATCAGATCACAGGTCGAATCCTGCAACGGCAACCGTTCTGCATCCCCGGCGATGAAATGGGTGGCGCCGCCTAATGGCCGGGCGTGTTTGAGCATGCCCTCGGCGATGTCCATTGCCAGTCCGTTGCCCGAAGAAAAGCGCTCGCCCAATGCCCGACTGAAATGCCCCGTACCGCAGCCCAGATCCAGCCAGACACCCGGCACAAAATCACCGGGCAAACGGCTCAACAACTGGCTGCCGACATCGCGCTGCAATTCAGCCACGCTGTCGTAGCTCGCCGCCGCGCGGGAGAAGGAGGCCGCCACCTGGCGCTTGTCAGGCAAGCCGCCGGGTAGATTGGGGAAAGATAAATCAGTCATCACCGGACTCGTGCAAAAAGGCCTGGATCGCCCCCGCCACACCGTGGGGGTCTTCCAGTAGAAACGCATGGCTGGCCTGTTCGATCAGGCCGATTTCGACATCCGGCAGCAAGGCCAGCAACTCGCTCGCTGCCTCGGCCGGGACCAGACCGTCGAGGCCGGCGAACAAATGCAGTTGCGGACCACGAAATGCCTGCAAGGCTTGACGGGTATCTAGTTGGGCGAGCACTTCCAGACCACTCATCAGCACTGCTTCCGAGGTGTGCGGCGCCCCACCGAGCAACAACCGCGACAGCCCGCGAGGATCTTCCGAGCATTGGGCGCAAAGGAGTGAAAAGCGCTTCAACGTCATTCGCGGATCGGCCTTGCAGCCGGCCAGGAACGCGTCGAAGGTTTCGCCAGCCATCGCGCTCGGCCATTGCTCATGGGCGACAAAAGAAGGATTGCTGGCCAGGGTCAGCAAGCCACAGCAACGATCACCACGACGCGCCGCCAGCTCAGACGCAAGCATGCCACCGAGGGACCAGCCACCGAGCCAGGTGTCTTGCGGGATCGTCGAATCCAGTTCATCGAGCCACTCTTCAATATCGCTCGATTCCAGTTCCGGCAACGGCTCGATCTCGACCCGCAGATGCTCATCCAGCCCCTGCAAGGCGGCCGCTAAAGGCTCCAGCGGTGAAATTCCGAGGCCCCAGCCGGGCAGCAGAATCAGTCGATCACGCATGGCTTGGCTCCGGTCCCAGTAATTGAAAACAATCGGCCAGTCCATTCAACAATAGCTGCACCTGCGCTTCGCTGTGGGCGGCGGTCAGGGTCACGCGCAGACGGGCGCTGCCGGCGGGCACGGTGGGCGGACGAATCGCCGTGACCATCAGTCCGCGCTCGCGCAGCATTTGCGACAGTCGCATCGCACGCCCGGCATCGCCGATCATGATCGGCTGGATAGGCGTGAAGCTGTCCATCAACTCCAGGCCGATCTGCTCGGCGCCATGGCGGAACTGGCGGATCAGCGTCTTCAGATGCTCGCGTCGCCAATGTTCAGTGCGCAGCAGCTCAAGGCTTTTCAGCGTCGCGCAAGCCAGGGCCGGTGGCTGGCTGGTGGTGTAGATATAGGGGCGGGCAAACTGGATCAGGCTTTCGATCAGTTCTTCGCTGCCGGCCACAAAGGCTCCTGCCGTGCCGAATGCCTTGCCGAGGGTGCCGACCAGCACCGGCACGTCTTCCTGACTCAGGCCGAAATGCTCGACAATCCCGCCGCCGTTGGCGCCCAGCGGGCCGAAGCCATGGGCGTCATCGACCATCAGCCACGCGCCCTTAGCCTTGGCTTCCCGGGCCAACGCCGGCAAGTCGGCAATATCGCCGTCCATGCTGAACACGCCGTCGGTGACCACCAGTGTATTGCCGCTAGCCTTCTCCAGCCGCTTGGCCAGGCTGACCGCGTCGTTGTGCAGATAGCGATTGAAACGCGCGCCGGACAACAAACCGGCATCCAGCAACGAGGCATGATTGAGGCGGTCTTCCAGCACCGTATCACCCTGCCCGATCAACGCGGTGACCGCGCCGAGGTTGGCCATGTAACCGGTGGTGAACAGCAGCGCACGCGGGCGACCGGTCAGGTCGGCCAACGCTTCCTCCAGCTCATGATGCGGCGTGCTGTGGCCAATGACCAAATGCGACGCCCCGCCACCGACCCCCCAACGAGCAGCACCGGCGCGCCAGGCTTCGATCACTTGCGGATGATTGGCCAGGCCCAGGTAATCGTTGTTGCAGAACGCCAGCAATGGCTGACCGTCGACCACCACTTCCGGGCCTTGAGGGCTTTCGAGCAGGGGGCGTTGGCGGTAGAGGTTTTCGGCACGACGGGCAGCAAGGCGTGCGGCGAGATCGAAAGACATGCAGGCCTCGTGGATCAGAATTCAATAGCGATCGCAGTACCTGTGGGAGCGAGCCTGCTCGCGAAAGCTATCGAACAACCAACATTTATGTTGAGTGTGAATGCCTCTTCGCGAGCAGGCTCGCTCCTACAGGGTTTTGCATTCCTTCAGAAGGATCAGTGGAGCGTCAAACAGCCGCGTTATAGAACTGCTCGCTGCTCTTCTGCTCAACCAACGCTTGTTCGATCGCGGCCTGATGCACTTCGTCCGCGTGCTCTTCGCGCGCTTCCGGCAGGATCCCCAGGCGCGAGAACAGTTGCATGTCCTTGTCGGCCTGCGGGTTGGCGGTGGTCAGCAGTTTTTCGCCGTAGAAAATCGAGTTGGCACCGGCGAAGAACGCCAGGGCCTGCATCTGCTCGTTCATCGCTTCGCGGCCAGCGGACAGACGCACGTGGGATTGCGGCATCAGGATGCGCGCGACGGCGAGCATGCGGATGAAGTCGAACGGGTCGATGTCCTCGGCGTTTTCCAGCGGCGTACCGGCGACTTTCACCAGCATGTTGATTGGCACCGACTCTGGATGCTCGGGCAGGTTGGCCAGCTGGATCAGCAGATTGGCGCGGTCATCGAGGGACTCGCCCATGCCGAGGATGCCGCCGGAGCAGATCTTCATCCCCGATTCACGCACGTAAGCCAGGGTTTGCAGGCGCTCGCTGTAAGTGCGGGTGGTGATGATGCTGCCGTAGAACTCCGGCGAGGTGTCGAGGTTGTGGTTGTAGTAATCAAGGCCGGCGTCGGCCAGCGCAACGGTCTGGTCCTGATCCAGGCGACCCAGGGTCATGCAGGTTTCCAGGCCCATGGCTTTCACGCCTTTGACCATTTCCAGCACGTAAGGCATGTCTTTGGCCGACGGGTGTTTCCACGCCGCGCCCATGCAGAAACGGGTCGAACCGATGGCCTTGGCGCGTGCGGCCTCTTCGAGGACCTTCTGCACTTCCATCAGCTTTTCTTTTTCCAGGCCGGTGTTGTAGTGACCGGACTGCGGACAATATTTGCAATCTTCCGGGCAGGCGCCGGTCTTGATCGACAGCAGGGTGGAAACCTGGACGCGGTTGGCGTCGAAATGCGCGCGGTGCACCGTTTGCGCCTGGAACAACAGGTCGTTGAATGGCTGAACGAAGAGTGCTTTGACTTCGGCCAAAGACCAGTCATGACGCAGGGTGGCAGAGGTGCTGGCGCTCATGGGCGTTTCCTTGTTTATGCTTGGCAAGCGACTGGGGAAGGGAATACCCACAGACGCGACACGGATGTTCGGCATATTTAAGGAAGAGTGATGCGCTGTCAACCACGATACGTTGGACCGGTTTACATCTGGTTAAATAATAACCAACACTGCTTGCTCTGCAGTGAAGCCACCGAGGACGTCAGGCCGATCTGCATGGCCTGTGAAACCGACCTGCCCTGGCTGGGCGATCACTGCCAGACCTGCGCGCTGCCCTTGCCTGCGTCAGGCCTGACGTGTGGCCCATGTTTAAAACTGCCGCCGGCTTTCGAGCGGGTCGCCGCGCCCTGGACGTACAGCTTTCCGGTGGACACATTGATCACGCGCTTCAAGCACAGCGCCAAGTGGCCGTTTGGCCGCCTGCTCGGCGAACTTCTCGCGCAGTTCCTGCAACATCGCTTCGATGAGGACCTTGATCGGCCCGACGTTCTGGTCCCCGTTCCGCTGGCTGCAAAACGCCTGCGTCAACGGGGTTTCAACCAGGCCGCGATGCTCGCCCACTGGCTCAGTAGTAGCCTCGACATCCCTTGCGATGAACAACTGCTGCTGAGGATTCAGGACACCAGCGCGCAACAGGACCTGAATGCCGACGCTCGCAAAAAGAACCTGCGCAATGCGTTTGCCCTGACGGCCGATGCGCCGGTCAAAGGGCGGCACCTGGCAATTGTGGACGACGTGCTGACCACCGGTGCCACGGCTCAGGCCCTGGCTCGCCTGTTGATGGACGCGGGCGCGGCTCGGGTAGATGTTTATTGCCTGGCCCGCACGCCCAAACCCGGGGACGCAGCCTGACGTAACGCCATGCGCAAAACCTGTGGGAGCGAGCCTGCTCGCGATGGCGGTGTATCAGACACATCAATGGTGACTGTGATGGCCTCATCGCGAGCAAGCTCGCTCCCACAAGGACGTGGGCTGACTTGACTCCCAGGCTTCCAGCCGCCAACGTCCTCCCCATCGCCACAGCCCAAAGCGCCTCACCATGTCCTTGCCCACCTTGTTGTCCCAGCACATTGTCCGTCGCCCGCAGCGCATCGCGTTGCTGCAACATATTGCCGAACAGGGCTCGATCACCCGCGCCGCGAAAAGCGCGGGACTGAGTTACAAGGCGGCGTGGGACGCTATCGATGAGCTGAACAACCTAGCGCAAAAACCGCTCGTGGAGCGCAGCGTCGGCGGCAAGGGCGGTGGTGGCGCCAAACTTTCAAGTGAAGGCCAGCGAGTGCTGCGCCTTTATCAAAAACTGCAAGCCTTGCAGGCCCAGGTGTTGGAAGCCGCCGAAGATGCCAGCGACCTGGACCTGCTCGGTCGGCTGATGCTCAGAACCAGCGCGCGCAATCAATTGCACGGCAAGGTCGTGGCGATCGACAACCAGGGGCACAACGATCGGGTCCGTCTTGAACTGGCCGAAGGCTTGACCCTCGATGCGCAGATCACGCACGACAGCACCTTGCGCCTGGAGCTGGAGACCGGCACCGAAGTCGTGGCCCTGATCAAGGCCGGTTGGCTGGAGTTACTGGGCATCGATCAACAAGCGACACCGGGTAGCAACTTTCTGAATGGCATCATCGAAGAAATACTCGACGCCCCAGACGGCCCCAGCGAAGTGCGCATCGGCCTGCCCAATGGCCAGACACTCTGCGCGCTGGCCGAGCCGCAGCACCTGAGGAGCCAGGGGCTTGCCACCGACAAACCGGTGCGGGTGCACTTCGCGCCGTCCAACGTCTTGCTCGGCACACCGCTCTGAAACAAAAGTTTCATCATTGCTCTTTAAGGTGGCTGCAAAACCAGCAGGGAGCCTGATGTGAGCCTATTAGAAGAAAACCAGTCCACCGACCTCGAGAAAATGGTCGGCCTCAGCCGTCGCGGTTTCATCAGCGCCGGCGCCCTCTGCGGTGCGGCCATGTTCCTCGGTGGCAACCTGCTGAGCCGCAGCGTATTGGCCGCGAGTGTCAGCGCAGGCTCCAGCAAACTGTTGGGTTTTGACAGCATCCCCGCCGCCACCAGCGACGCAATCACCCTGCCGCCGGGCTACAAGTCTTCGGTACTGATCAGCTGGGGCCAGCCATTGCAAAAAAACGGTCCGGCATTTGACCCGAGCGGTAACGGCACCGCCGAGCAACAGGAAGTCCAGTTCGGTGACAACAACGACGGCATGAGCCTGTTCGAATTTCCCGGGGAAAAAGACCGGGCGCTGATGGCAATCAACAACGAATACACCAACTATCGCTACCTCTACCCGCACGGCGGCATGCCGCAATCGGCCGAAGAGGTGCGCAAGGCACTGGCCTGCGAAGGCGTGTCGGTGATCGAAGTGCAACGCAAGAACGGCCAATGGGCGTTCGTCCAGGGCTCGCGCTACAACCGACGCATTCACGGCAACGCACCGATCAGCCTCAGCGGCCCGGCTGCCGGCCACGCACTGGTGAAAACCAGCGCCGACCCGCAGGGCAAGCATGTCCTCGGCACCTTCCAGAACTGCGCCAACGGCATGACGCCGTGGGGCACATACCTGACCTGCGAAGAGAACTTCACCGATTGCTTCGGCAGCAGCAATGCCGAGCAGAAGTTCGATGCCGCGCAGAAGCGTTATGGAGCAGTGGCGGCCAGCAAAGAGATCAACTGGCATCAACACGATGAGCGGTTCGACCTGGCGAAAAATCCGAACGAGCTCAACCGTCACGGCTGGGTCGTGGAAATCGACCCGTTCGATCCGCAATCGACGCCGGTCAAACGAACTGCGCTGGGCCGCTTCAAACATGAAAACGCTGCGCTGGCTGAAACCCATGACGGTCACGCCGTGGTGTACATGGGCGACGACGAACGCGGCGAGTTCATCTACAAGTTCGTCAGCCGCGACAAAATCAACCACAAGAACCCCAAGGCCAACCGCGACCTGCTGGACCACGGCACCTTGTACGTGGCGCGCTTCGATGCGGGCGACAGCAACGCCGATCATCCGAAAGGCCAGGGCGAATGGATCGAACTGACCCACGGTAAAAACGGGATCGACGCCAGCAGCGGTTTTGCCGATCAGGCCGAAGTGCTGATTCACGCGCGCCTCGCGGCCAGCGTGGTGAAGGCCACGCGCATGGACCGTCCGGAATGGATCGTCGTCAGCCCCAAGGATGGCCAGGTCTATTGCACGTTGACCAACAACGCCAAGCGTGGCGAGGACGGCCAACCGGTGGGCGGGCCGAACCCGCGCGAGAAAAACGTCTACGGGCAGATTCTGCGCTGGCGCACTGATCGTGACGATCACGGCTCCAAAAGCTTTGCCTGGGACCTGTTTGTGGTCGCCGGCAACCCGGGCGTCCACGCTGGCACGCCGAAGGGCGGTTCGTCGAACATCACGCCACAGAACATGTTCAACAGCCCGGATGGCCTGGGCTTCGACAAGGCCGGGCGGTTGTGGATTCTCACCGATGGCGATTCGAGTAATGCAGGCGACTTCGCCGGCATGGGCAACAACCAGATGCTGTGTGCCGACCCGGTGACCGGGGAGATTCGTCGGTTCATGGTCGGACCGGTTGGCTGCGAGGTCACGGGGATCAGCTTCTCGCCGGATCAGAAGACGTTGTTTGTCGGGATCCAGCACCCTGGAGAGAACGGGGGCTCGACGTTCCCGGAGCATCTGCCGAATGGCAAGCCGCGGTCTTCGGTGATGGCTATCACGCGTGAAGATGGCGGGATCGTCGGCGCCTGATCGGGCCCCATCGCTAGCAGGCTAGCTCCCACACGGGATCTGCGACACACCGCAAATCCCCTGTGGGAGCTAGCCTGCTAGCG
>NZ_JASCOM010000150.1:0-14451 GCF_029959925.1 Pseudomonas sp. PS02303 | reverse complement strand
GTGGGTGTATACGCCTCGTTGGTACGGCGACAAGCCAGCCGGGTAAGTCTTGGCGGCCAGCGGTGCTGGCCGCAGTTCCGCCCCCCTTCCAGTGCGTAAGATTTTTCACCGCGCATCGACCGAAAGATTCCTTGATGCCCGCCGTACTTTAACTGGGCTCACCCGGAAAGTGCGTGCGAGTGCCTCAGACAATTCAATATCCGCGTTTCATGTTCTGATACAACCGACGCAGCCCGTTTGATTCGCGGCTGTGCGCAGTGTGTTAGTAACCGTTTCCGACAAAGATAAAAGTTACACTTGTTTGTCCGGCTTAAGTGTAATTAATTAATTGCGCTGTTGTTGGATTGAGGTAGTTATTTTTATCGCATAGTATTTTTTGGGTGGGCAGCTTTGGCAGTTTTTTGCCTGCTGTTTCTGTGGTTAGCGTATTAGCAATGCCAGTGCTTTCGGCGCTGGTTTTAAATATCAGTTCAGGTTCGCAAACATCGACGGATGGCGTGTGCGCGACGCTGTGGGCTACGTGTATTTCAAGTTTGTTATAAGGGCATGGATGTGATGAATCAATATCAGGGATCAAACACGGCGGGTAAGTCGTTTCTTCAGTATTTCAGACTCGATGATATTCAAGCACTCTCGAACGAGTTTCGCGCCGCGCCGGAGTATGAAGCGCTGGTTGGCTATTACTCAGCGTGCGCAAAAGATCAGCCATGGGCTGACCAGATGGCGCCATTGTTATTGCTCAAAGAGACGCTCGACTCACTGATTGGCCAGCGCGCCGGACCGATTTCCGCCGCGTTGGCCGACCTCTCCGCGCGGCTTGAAAACTATACAAACCGGCTGGTCCAGACCGTGCGAATGTTGAATCCGGTTGCGCCCGAAGTGCCGAAAATAATGCACTTCGTTTGGGTCGGCGGGAGCGCGGTTGGCGCTATTCAGCGAGACTACATCAATATATGGAAGGCGGTCATGGTCAAGGAAGGCCATACGTTCAACCTCTGGTACGACAGTGATGCAGTACTGGCCTTCGAGATGAATCGAGTGATCCTGGAAAGTGCCAGGGCGCATGCCATGGAGTCAGGGGGAGCCACAATCGCCACGCCTGTGGAGCTGGCCCGGATGATCGAACATCGAGCCCGGGTGCTGAAAATGCAAATGTCGGCTCACCTCAGGCAGGAGCGCTGGGCCGGAAAGGCGGATGAAGCGCGTATTGATCTGATGGTTCGCGCCTATGGCAAGGACGAAGCCACCCTCATTGCGTTCAGACAAAAATGCCTGGACAGCCACTTGGCCATGGTTGATGAACATCTGCGGTTACGCGACGTGCGCGAGGTCTTCAAAGAACACTCGTTATGGGATGTCTATGAACGCGAAGTGGCAGGGCGAGGCAACTTTGCTGCGGCCAGCGATGTGGTTCGCCTGCAGGTCGAAGCACTGGAGGGCGGTCGCTACAGTGATGTGGATTACTTGCCGCAACTGAAAAACGTATTGGGCGGAGTCGATATTACGGCGTTCGATGAAAGTGCGCGAATTGGCGTATTACAACTCCTGCTCAATAACAACGAATCGCTGATGCCAGGGCGCGACCCCAGTCGATACCCTGACCGCACAATGAGTATTCCTGAACAGCACAGGACAGCATTAAACGAGTTTGCACTGCAGCGTCCGGGGCCCTCCGACATATTTTCTGCGCCGGGGAATAGTCAAACGCCCACGGACGGTATTCGCATGGCCATCCAGATCAACAGTGAAATGAACTCTCATATCGTCGCGCATGCCGGCGCTGGCTCGACCCAGGCGATTATCGAGTTGATCAGGTTCAACTACGACTTCCTGTCAGCGTTTGAGTCTCGATTGAACGCGACGGCTGTGGACTGGAGCGACAGTGCAGCCGTACAAGATATTCTCGTGGCGATGGTGAATGAAAAGATTGCCGAGGTGCCTGGACTGTCGAAAACGCGCCGAGGGTATTTAGGCAAGCTGGTTAGCGCCATTGGCGCTTACTACAGCGACGGTATTCGTTATGAATCCCGTGGGACCATTGATTTGACCGGGCCTGGGGCCGCGATTACAGGGCTTGAGGATTATGTGGAAAAGCATCTCCTGTTTGATGGGAAAAACGAAATACGAGATCGATTGAAATTGTCGGATGGCTACAACGTGGCCACCGAAGAAGAGAAGGTTTCTGGCTGGACGATCAACGCTACACCGCAAGAATGGCTGAAAAAAGAACAAGCAAACTGGGCCGACGGCAAATTACAAACACGCTATCAGGGGACTTTTTCCGAGCTGTTGAAAGGGCGCACCATCAGCTTCGAAAAAGGCTGGCCGATCATGGAAGGGCGCCCGGTTTTGTTGACCGCCATCCTGCAGCGCTGGATGGATGAGTTGGGGGAGCCCTTCATCCGTGCGATGAACGAAAAGCTCAGCGGTGAGTTGAATTTCGCTAAACCTTTTTCCCTGGACTTTGATGACCGGCAAAGGATTCTGAACCAGTCTGTAGCCGAGCTACCGGTTTCCCATGGTTTCTATCCGATTGGCAATCTGAATGAAATGATCGTTCGCATCGGTCATGGGACTCTGCCGCTCAATCAGTTGAGTCCGGTACATCGGGTGGTGCTCGGTGGCCTTTTCGGCGCATCGACGCTGGACGAAACCGGTTTCGCCGACGCCTGGCAGCAGCTCGGCGCGCTCGCGGAAAGTACGGCCGACCGTGGTATATCCGAGCGGTACATGTCTATCGAGCAGGTGTTGCTTTCGCTCAAAAGTCCCGAGTTCGAAACGGCGTTTGCCGCCGTCAAAACGCCAGTTGACTCCTCCACGGAGAGCGCTCAGGTACTCAAGATTCTTTCATTCGAGAATTCGTTGACGCTTCGTCAATGGGGCGAGAGCGTTGCTCGCATCAGGCACCAGACGGACTACGAGCTACGCCGATATATTCTCCAGCGCAGTGCCTCGGTGCGTAAAACGCTCCTGGAGGCGGGCGCGTCAATGGCCAAGTTAATGCCTCAGGGGTTGCTGGTCAGGGGCGATGGCGACCCCGGAAGACGCTGTTATCCACTGGCGCTGCTGATGGCGGCGGCGACTCATCAGGGCCGCGATGCGGTACAGGCACTGAGCGGCAGACTGGCCAATGCGCATTTCTCGCCCGGTGAAAGTGATACCCATGCATTTCTTCAGGCGCTCGACGAATTGCGCGCCATACCCCAGGCTGATTTTGGCGACAAGCTCGGCACGTTGAGTTTCGATGGCATCTTTGAGGTGTTGGCGGCTAAACCTGCACCTTGCACGTTGATGCTCAATACCGAAAACCATTCAATGATGGTGGCCAGGACCGGGACGGCCGAACACAGTAGCTGGTCTTTCTACGATCCCAATTTCGGTGTCTTTGGTTTCGATCGGATAGACCACCTCAAGCTTGGGATGAAGGCCCTGTTCAACACGTCCGACCTGGCCAGGCAGTATGCGATCGAGTCGACGGATCGCTCGCCCTTCAATGTGATCGAACTGGACGGCGATCGCCTCGCCAGCAAGCACTTACCCTCGGAACTGCCAGTGTCGAAGCTGTTGGGCAATGAATCCTTGAGCTCAGGAAAAAGCATCGCACCCTGGTCCCATCACGCCCAATTACGCTCACGCGCGCTGTCTGAAAATGCGCGATTGGGACGGGGTCTTTCCGAACGGGATGCCAGCGTCTGGGCGAGCAAAATCGATCAGGTGACAAACCGGGTGAGATCGGCGAACGGGCTCGGGAGCGAGTATGTCCCGGTGTTCGCAACCCTGCAGGCTCAACCGGATGACGGTTACGCACTGTCGTTCATGGACATCAAAACGCAACAGATCCGCGTGGTGAAAACCAACGAACCGTTTCTCGGGCGAATCAAGTCGTTCCTGGACACGAGTATCGAGTACCTGGCCGGCAGCAACGATGGACATAAACCTGTTGATCCAACGGATGTTTCCGAGGGTAGCCGGCTGAGTTTTGCGTTTGGTTTCCAGGCGTTGATCACCGAACTTCGCAATCGCGATCAACTGGCGCAGCCTGGAACAGAATCGAACCTGGCCGTCGCCGTTCGCCTTCATGGCTACCTGGGCCATGCACAGTTAGTCCACGGTATCGGCCTCGACACACTGCAAATGGCGAACCTGGTTCGACAGCTGGTGAACGCCGAGCGAGCGATAGCGGTCAGGACCGCTTCGGCGGGCGGGCGACTCCTGGCGCGAATCGCTGGCCCGGGGTTGGGGCAGGTATTGGGCGTGGTCAATATCGGTTTTGATATTTACGAGTTCTACAACGCTGAAAACCACGAGCAGCAAGCGCGTTTCGGCACTCAACTACTGTTCGATGTCAGTGCGCTTGTGCTCGACGGCGTTGCGCTGGTAGTCGGCGGGACGGCGGGTGCGGTCGCAGGTTTTCTGTCGGTGCCATTGCTTGGCATCGGAATCGGCGTCACGGCGATTGCCGGCAATCTCGGGCAAATCATGGACAAGGCAGAGAAAGTTGCCGAATTGTTTACCCGGTTCAAAACGGCGTACAGCCCGCAGGCTTTCTCGGTCAAGCAAGGGGTCGTATCGATCATGCCCGAGTCGGTGGTGGGCACGGTTGATCTTCGCGAAGGGGTCATCGTGTTCGGCAGCCAGGGGCTCTTTCGCTCGCTGGGTGGCTCGGGGCTCCCACGGCCCGATGGGAACAAACAGAACGCTATTGTCGTTCGAGAAAGCATGGGGCTGCCAAAACAGGTCGCGATTCCTGGCCCGCGTGTTCATGGTCGATTTAACGCTGTGCCGGCAGAATCGGCCTTGCTGCTTCCGGGTACTCCAAAGTGTTATTACGGTTACGAGTATCAACTGGGTTCCGATCCGCAGGTCTTTGAGTGGAGCAACCTGCTCCTGAACGTTGTCGGCGGCTCGAGCGTCCTGCCTCCTAAGATGTATCCGCAATATGACGTGTTGCGTGAACTTGAAGCCAGGGAGGAAGGTTTTTTCTTCACCCACGCCAGACCTTTCCCGCACATCCTGTACAAACTCAACCCTGTCTATGAGCCCACGACCATTACCGTGCGCGTTGGAAATGAAACCCGGGCGCTGTACGTTCCTGAATTACCGCGAGAGATGCGGGGCAAGGTTTCTTACCGCATCGACACGCTGAGGGGGGCTTACTCCCTCGCACTTAAACCAGGACTCGTGTCGGTCCACCTCAGTGCACTTCCCGGTGACGGAAGCGTGAGCTGGGTGTTGATCGCCGACTGGATCACGCCACAACACATCAGTGTCGGCGCGGCGGGGTTGAACATCGACGGTATCGAGCTGAGCATCGAGGCCGACATCGACGTATATGTTCGAACAAAGAACCTCGAAACCTACCGTGTTGACCGCGAACATCGGCAACTGTACCTGGCGTCACTTCAAGCGGCCGACGGACATTACTCGCAGGCGGAGCTTGACCGTTTGAAGGTGCTTCACCGGCAGCAGCGCATGGGCAATGCCTTAATTCCTGCGGGCAAGTTTCTGCTGCCTTTTGGCAATCCAGAAAAGCCGCAATACACCGCCGGTTGGTACGAAGTGGCAAAGGAACGGTTCGTTTATGGCCGTCAATTCCTGGGTCCGGTCAGCGAGAAACTTCAACTGGCGGCAGTGCAAGACGATCACGCTTACTTCTATCACCCGGATCAACCCCTGATATGGCGCGTCAATGCCGTCACAGGTTTGACCACTTGGCGCTACAGCGTTTTCAATCGTGGAAGTGAAGAGGCGCAGATCATTGGCTGCCTAGATCGGGGCGCTGGCGTTGTTCAAGTCACTCAGCGGGTACGCCTGAGCAAGACCCAGCGTTACGTGGTGATTTATCTGATTCACGGCGAGGAAATCTCGTTGGTTTCGGTATCGAGCGAACCGCCTGACTATTTCGATACCTTGAAGGACGTCATTGCCCTGTTACAGCAAGTTGATATTGCGGTTGTTACTGAAGGCGCCGACGCCGAACGGCAAACGTCCTGGAGGCCTGCGTCCTTTGTGACGGTAACGTCTGGCGACCTCGACAAGCCGTCGCTGCCGAGATGGATCAACGGGCAGAGCCACCAGCTCCTGACCCCGCACTTGCCTGTCAGCGAAACCGCCTCGGCGCTGCCCCAGATAAGCTTGCTGCCACCGAATGATCCTGATGCTGCAGCGTTCCTGTTTCACGACGCACACAGTCAAAACCTCTATCACCAACCCTTTACCGGCGATGAGGCACAACGGGTGCCATTGCCAGGCAGCGTCAAGCTCAGGATCAGCGACGGCGGGTACCTGGTCGTCAATGAGTCCGGGCTGATGTTTGACGTTCGTCAGGACGCGAGCTTTTTCCTTAGCGGCGTGACGGGGGATTGGCTGGATGCCCATCCATTGTGGATGAGCGATCTGGAGGCCCTTGGCAAGGAGCATGCGGTTTCGCTGATTTCGCTTTCCGGATTATCGGACGTCACCGGCCAGGTGCCTGTCTACGCGCGCTACCTGAACAATAAGCTGTTGGTAACCGACCTGATGGCTGAAAAAGGTTGCCGTCTGTTGTCCGTCACCCGTGATGGCAAGCACGCCTGGTTACTTGGCCTGAGCAGCGGCCACCTTTATCGTCAGGCGTTTATCGAGCCTGAGCAGCTGAGCCGCGCGTTCGGCAGTGGCAGGCGGCTGATCAATGCCGACGCGCTGCCACGACCAGAAAAGGTCTGGGGAGCCTGGGCATTTTCTGACGTGCTGCCTTACGGCACCGGTTTGCGGGGCCGCACTCGGGACGGGGTCAATTTCGAACTGATTGAAGGTGAGCCGGCCCGCATCATCAGTGTCGAGAACGCCTGGTCTTATCGTTACAGGGAGTCGCCTGAAGCGCTGACAAAACGCCTGAACGATTTAGTGTCCGGTCAGGCTCATGCGCCTTTTTTGCCGATTGGCCACTCGACCAACCGCTACGCGTATTACGTACCCGAACTCAATCGTGTCTTTGAGGTTAACGGCAGAGCGGATGGGCAGTGGGCAAACTTCCTCGGGACGAAACAAGGGAGTGTTCCGCTGTTGTTTGATCCGGTGGACGGCGTGATCTTCAACCGCAACACAAAAGAGGTTGTGTGGGTGGCGGCGAACAAGGCCAGTCGAGAGGGTGATGTCATGACGCTGGAGATCGCGGGAGAGGTAAAAGACCTTCTGGCTCTGATGCCCGACGGTGTCAGTTCATTGATTCTGGGAGGCGCTGAAACGGGGTCGATTTACCACGTGTCGGAGACCGCCTGGCAGCACCTCGATTGCATCGTGGTCGATTGCACTGACTGGCCGGACATTGACGCCATACCCTCGCGGCTGATTCTGGCGACCGGAGCGCAGGATGACTGGCGTGTCGATCGGGCAGACAACCATCTGCTGCTCACCGACCCCGACAACGGCAGCAGCCTGGTTTTTCGTTCGGCACAATCTGAGGAGTGGGCATTGGCTCAGTCGCTGAACCTGAGTGTGCAAGTTCTTGGCAATACGCTTGAGGTCAGCGTCCATGAACTGTGGCAAACGGTGTTCGATCTTGGGGAAAGCAGCCTTGAGTTAAAAGTGCTCGTCGAGAAGTTGAGCTCGGTCTAAAAAACCGAGGGTGGAGATCCGGGTTCCGAACGTTTCGCAACGTTGTCAATTCACAACGTTGCGCTCCCTGGCTGATCAGGGCACCAGGTAACCTTTTACGCCCGTGAAGATAATCTGTGCCGCCAGCGCGCACACAAACAATCCCATCAGCCGGCTGACAATCTGCAAGCCCTGGTCACCGAGAATCCGTTCGATGCGGCTGGACAAATAAAGGACCACGCCAACCGTAAAGCTGGCCAGGGCAATGCTGAGAATGGCCGTGAGTTTATCGTCCCAATGTGGCTGGCTCACGCCCATAACCAACAAGGCACCGATGGTGCCGGGGCCGACCGTCAATGGAATCGTCAGCGGGACGATCGTCACGTCCTGCTGCACATTGTCGGTCTGCACCGCCGACTTGCCTTGGGCCATGCCCAGTGCCGAGATAAACAGCACGCTGCCGGCGCCGATGCGGAACGCGTCCACGGTGATGCCGAAGACACTGAAAATCACCCGTCCGAACAAGTACAGCAAGACGCTGGACACCAGCGTGGCGGTGGCCACTTTCCAGGCCAGTCGACGTTGTTCCTTGCGTGAATAACCGCGGGTCAGGCTGATGAAGCAGGACAACACGAAGAACGGGCTGTAGAGCACCAGCATCTTCAGGTAAACGCTGAATAACACGTGGAGCATGGTTTCGGCTCGCATCAGGAGTGAGGATGACGAGGAGTCTATCAGTCAGTTAATTGCTTGTGGGTGTGAGTTGTGACAGGCGCGTCAGTTAATTTTCCGGCTGGGTGCTTTTGTTAGTTGCTTGGGTGTTGTTGTAACTTATGTTTAGTGAATGGATATGGTGTTACAGGTTTTAGTTTGTCGTTGTTCGTTTATTTGGTTATTGTTTTATCGCAAGTTCATGAGGAACTTGTCTGGTATTTTTATAAGGAATTCATTATGCATAATCAAGCTATTCGTGAAAGTTATGTTGCTGCCTGTATTGAAGCGATTGAAGCGTGTGATATCGACGAGCAGATCATTATCCGCCCTCGTGGTCTTATGGTTGTGGGCGACGAGATCGAAGCACCGTCGAAAGGCTCCGTTGTGGGTGAAGGCACGTTGGGCTTTTCTGGCAAGCTCAGTGCTGAAAACAAGTCGGACGCTCAAAACGCCTTTCTCTTTGCATCCCGTGCAGCGAACAAACTATACCCTGAAGAACATCAGGGCAAAGAGTGGTACTTGAGGTTCCGGGAAGTCATGACCCTCGCAGGCTGGACGCCTGTCAGCAAGTACTACAGCGATCTGCACGTCAGCGGCACCAGCGTCCGCATGGACAAACTGGTGCTGGAGATTCTCGGTGCGGTGGTTGCCGGCGTTGCATTGCCTGGTTCGACGACTGCGTTGATGCTCAAGGTGGCGGGTGATGCGATCGCGGCCCTGCAAAAGCGTGACACGGCTGCCCTGACTGTTTATGAGCGAAATCTGCTGGAAAATGGCGTCGGGGGAATCTCGGCAGGTGCGTGTGTCGAAGTCGAGGGTGAGGCAATCATGGCCGTGGGTGCAGTGCGTTTTCTTCGCAAGAACAGCTCCACCCAAGTAATGTTTACGGATGTGGATATCCGAAATGTGAACCTGTATCGCGGCGAAACGGTATTTGCCAAAAATACATTGGTCGCTGATGCAGTCCGTGAGTCCATCAAGAGCAAACTTGTCCCACATAAAGACCAGATCGTAGACATTGATATCTAACTGATCTAAATCGGCAGCCGGTTGTCGGCTGCCTTTTTTATTGTCGAGGAAGTTGATATGAGTTGCGAATATTCTGTGTTGATCGTTGGCGCTTGTGTCGTGATTATTCCGGCTGCGGATGGGGCGGCGCACTATAAGGATCTGGTCGATTCCGTGTTGCTGGCGCAATTGATTGCCAATAAGAAGATTGAAAAAGCCCCGGATGTCGACTGGTACAACGCTTATGTGGAATTTCTGGATGACTACTGGCTGCGACGTACAAGAGCGCGACAGGAATGGCTGATTACCCAGGACAGTGTCGAGTCTGTCAGCGACTGGGTCATTGCAGCGATTTCACAAGGTGCTGTGGATAAAGGAGGCGCTACGGCGGCAACAGTGCAGCGGCTGGCAAGGTTGTCCGGCAACGAGCCCGCAATGGGTTTGCTGCGCGATCACATGCAGAAAATATCCACGGACGAGTCGGGTGATGTTCTTGCGCCCGCAAAGGCTGTGCGTTTGCTGGTGGTTATAGCGCAGACGCCGACATCGCTCACAAGTGTGTACATCGAGCTTAAGACCCGCCAGATCATCAGTGCCAATCCGCTGGCCCAGCGACATCTGGCCGAGGATGTACAAGGCAGCGTTTGCATGCGCTACGCCAGTGCTGACTTGTCCGGAATCCTCTACGGCCCCGTGCGCGACGCCATTGCCTTGAAGATCAGCGACAGGTATCAGGACAACGTCGCGATGTTGACGTTGACCGATGATGCTTCGACCATGGAGATCTGCGCAGCAGATTGAGTCATGCCGGCGTTGATTGCCCTACACGCCTGCCTGGAGCGTTGAGGCCGTGCGATTCTGCTGATCACGCTGGGCAACCCAATGCTCGATCAGATCGCGCAGTTGCGACAGCTCGACCGGTTTGGCCATGTGCCCGTCCATGCCGGCCTGGCGCGCGCGCTCTTTGTGCTCGGCGAGGATGTGCGCGGTCAACGCCACAACCGGGGTGCGAATCCGCTGGTTGCCGACTTCCCAGGCACGTAACTGCTGGGTGGCAGAGAAGCCATCGAGGATCGGCATTTCACAGTCCATCAGGACCAGGTCATAACGCTGGGCTTTCATTGCCTGCAAGGCTTCTTCGCCATTGCTGGCGGTGTCAGGTTGCAGGTTGAGCTTGCCGAGCATGCCGCGAATCACCTTGGTCGAGATGTTGTTGTCTTCAGCCACCAGAATGCGGAAATCACTCGGAACCTTGACCGGAAGCGTCGGACCGGAGGGCTGGTACGGCGAGACGGTCGGGCCCTTGTTGCGCTGGTTCAGTTCATCCGCCAGGGTGGTCTTGAGGGTGTAGCCGGCCACCGGTTTGGCGAGGATGCGTTTGATCCCGGAGTTGCGCGCGATGATCTTGCTCGGCGCGTTGCTGATGCCAGTGAGCATGATCAGCAGAATGTCGTGGTTCAGGCTCGGGTCTTCCTTGATCTTGGCCGCCAGTTGCATGCCGGTCATGCCGGGCATGTTCTGGTCGAGCAGGACCACGTCGAAATAATCGCGCAGGTGAGCTTTGGTGCGCAGCAATGCCAGTGCCTCTTTACCGGACGGCACGGCACTGACGTTCAGGCCCCAGGCGCTGCATTGCTGCACCAGCACTTTGCGGCACGTGTCGTTATCGTCCACCACCAGCACACGCGCACCTTGCAGCGGGCCGTCGAGGTCGGAGGTCGGGTGCTCGAGACGATCAGGGTCCAGCGGCAGGGTCAGCCACAACGTGCTGCCTTGGTTGGCGCCAATCTTGATGCCGAATTCGCCCTGCATAAGGCGGATCAACTGACGGGCAATCACTAGCCCCAGGTTGCCGCCCAGGCTGGTTGCCGAGAGGAAATGTTTGCTGTGCAGCTCGGCGTGCATCAGTGCGTCGCGTTCTTCGGCCTCCATCGGCACGCCGCTGTCTTGCACGGCGATGCGCAGGCGCGGTTGGGCGCTGCGTTCGTCAAGCGCGACGACGATCAGGATCTCGCCCTCGTCGGTTTTCTTCAGGGCGTTTTCCAGCAGGCTCAGCAAGGTCTGGCGCAGACGCGTCGGGTCGCCGCTGATGACGCGTGGCACTTGCGGCTGGATGAAACTGATCAGCTCGACGTTCTGCTGTTCGGCCTTGGCGCGGAAGATGCTCAGGCAGTCTTCGATCAAGGCATTGAGATCGAATTGAACGTCGTCCAGTTCTATCTGCCCGGACTCGAGCTTGGAGATGTCGAGTATCTCGTTGATCAGGGTCAGCAGTTCGTTGCCGGCGCTGTGGATCGTCTGCACATAGTCACGCTGCTTGACCGACAACGGTGTGCCCAGCAGCAGTTCAGTCATGCCCAGCACGCCGTTCATCGGGGTACGGATTTCGTGGCTGATCTTCGCCAGGAACTCGGCCTTGGCGTTGATCTCGGCATTGCTGGCCGCCAGGTCGCGACTGACGCTGAAACGATCTTCGGTGATGCTGCGCTGACGTTCGCTCAGCGCAATGCTCATCAGCACGCCGCTGATGCAGATAAACCCCAGCAGCGTCATGATCAAGCCCTGCGGCGCGACCAGCGTCAGCCCCAGCAGGGCCGGCAACATGATCAGCGTGCCAATGTTGAACACGACCATCGCCGCGACGAACAGGCGCGCTGGGCGATAACCTTTTTGCCAGTGATAGGCACTGACGAACAACATGCTCAGACCTGCCAGGGCGACCAGGGCGTAGGTCATGATGTTCAGCGGCAGCGTATTGACGAACAGCAGCAGCAAGCCGCACATCACGATGAACAGAATGTCTCCCAGCAGCAGCTTGTTCAGCGGGTGCGGGCCGAGTGGCGCAAAGAAACGATAGGCGAACATCAGGCCGCACGGCGCCGTCAGCAGCAGGGCGAGGTAGGCGCCGGGTGTCTGCACCGCGTGCCAGTTTGGCAGCCAGGGCCCCGCCAGATTCAGCAACAGCAGCAGGCTGAGCATCAACAGTGCTTCGCATGCGGCCAGCCAGAGACTGCTGCGCGAGCGCGTATAGGCGTAGCGGACGAGGCTGTGCAGGATCAGCATCCCGAGGCAACCGAACAGAAGGCCGTAAATCAGCATCTGGTTCTGATTGGCCGCGGTCATGATCGCCGATTGCAGGGTGATGTACGGCCGTAACTGGTGTTCAGACACCAGCCGCAGGTAGACGTCGAGGGGTTTGTCGCTTTGTGGCAGCGGCAACATGAATTCGCTGCTGGGCAGGGGACGGTCAGCCTGGGGCTGCCCGGTGCCGGTGTTCAATTGATCGATCAGCGTGTCGCCGTCGAGCACGTACAGATTGAGGCGCGACAGGTCGGGGGCGAACACTCGCAGCAATTGCTCGTGCTTGCCGGGTGCAAGCCGGAAGCGCAGCCACAATGCACCTTCGGGCTCGGCCGCGGTGAGGCGGTCAAGTTCGATGGGGCTGAATTGATTGGTGTAGCGCGCGGAACGGATGTCGCTCAGCTGCAGGTCGCCCTGTTCGTCAAGCAATACCGCCCAGCCACTGCCTTGCGCGGCCTGTGCCGGGAGCATGCAGAGCAAGGTCAGCAGCGTGACAGTGAAACCTATGGCAATCCTGAGCCAGCGCACGGCGAAATCCCTTCGTAGGTTGATGCCAGATTATAACTATGCGCGGCGCCGGAACAGTCCGGCAAGGGCCTGAAGCACAAGCCCTGCCGAACGGATCGCTTATTCCTGATTTTCGCCACGTTCGCGGGCAATGGCACGGTAACCAATGTCCTTGCGATAGAAACAGCCTTCCCAATCAATCTTTGCCGCCAGTTTGTAAGCCTGTTGCTGGGCAGCATCAACGCTGGCGCCCATGGCGGTAGCGCAAAGCACACGACCACCGGCGGTCACCACTTGACCGTCCTTGAGCGCAGTGCCGGCGTGGAAGACTTTGCCTTCCAGTGCGGCGGCTGCATCCAGGCCGTTGATGGCGACGCCTTTAGCGTAGTCGCCAGGATAGCCGCCAGCCGCCAGCACGATGCCGACGCTCGGACGTGGATCCCATTGCGCTTCGACCTTGTCCAGGGCTTGCGCCAGGGCCGCTTCGACCAGCAACACCAGGCTCGACTGCAAACGCAGCATCACCGGTTGGGTCTCAGGATCACCGAAACGGCAGTTGAACTCGATAACTTTTGGGTTACCAGCCTTGTCGATCATCAGGCCGGCATACAGGAAACCGGTGTAGACGTTGCCTTCATCGGCCATGCCGCGCACGGTCGGCCAGATCACCAGGTCCATGACGCGCTTGTGGACTTCAGCGGTCACGACCGGGGCAGGGGAGTAGGCACCCATGCCGCCGGTGTTCGGGCCGGTGTCGCCGTCGCCGACGCGTTTGTGGTCCTGGCTGGTGGCCATCGGCAGTACGTTCTTGCCGTCGACCATGACGATGAAGCTGGCTTCTTCGCCGTCCAGGAATTCTTCGATCACAACGCGCGAGCCGGCGTCACCGAATGCGTTGCCCGCGAGCATGTCGCGCACAGCATCTTCCGCTTCGGCCAGGGTCATGGCAACGATCACGCCTTTACCGGCGGCCAGGCCATCGGCCTTGATCACAATCGGCGCACCTTTTTCACGCAGATAGGCCAGGGCCGGCTCGATCTCGGTGAAGTTCTGGTAATCGGCGGTCGGGATCTTGTGCCGAGCCAGGAAATCCTTGGTAAAGGCTTTCGAACCTTCCAACTGGGCCGCACCGGCCGTCGGGCCGAAGCAATCCAGGCCACGGGAGCGGAACAGGTCGACGACGCCAGCGACCAGCGGCACTTCCGGGCCAACGATGGTGAGGGAAACGTTTTTCTCCGCGAAATCTGCAAGCTGCTCGAGGGCGAGCACGTCGATAGCGACGTTCTCGCACTTGGCTTCAATGGCGGTGCCGGCGTTGCCCGGGGCAACGAATACTTTCTGCACACGCGGATCCTGAGCCACTTTCCAGGCCAGGGCGTGTTCACGGCCACCGCTGCCAATGATCAAAACATTCATTTCAAAAACCTCAAATTCTGTAAGGCGCTGCTGGAGCGCTTTATGTGGGAGCGAGCCTGCTCGCGAAAGCGGTGTGTCAGTCACATTGATGCTGAATGTGCCGCCCTCTTCGTGAGCAGGCTCGCTCCCACATTTCGATCAGGTTGGATC
>NZ_JASCOM010000014.1:0-67821 GCF_029959925.1 Pseudomonas sp. PS02303 | reverse complement strand
CGATTGCGGTGTGTCAGTCGATATGAATGTTGAATGACACACCGCAATCGCGAGCAGGCTCGCTCCTACAGGGGGTGGTGTAAGTCAGTTCGGGATGGGGTGTTTCAGATTGGCCTGTGAGGGTCAGCAAGGAACTGCTGACCCTGGACACAGATCCGGTGGGCCTGATCAGATCATCGGGCCCTGAGGGTCTCAGGCGTCGGGCGCCTGATCTTTCGGTGCTTCAGTTTCGTCTGTAGCCACTTCGCCTTCGGCATCCGGGTTCAGTGCTGCTGCTTCTTCTTCAGCTGTAGCTTTCTTGCGCTGAAGCTTTTCCTCTTTCTTCTGCTCCTTGGCCAAGTCTCTCTGACGTTTGGCGAAGGAATAATTAGGTTTAGCCATGGGCGATCCTCTGGGGTCGAAGGTGAGGTTGAGCGGCGCATATTCTGCCCTGTATCGGGACCGAGCCGTTAGCTGGGTTTTTGCTCTGTCCATTTGGGCACCACTGTCGGCTGCCAAGCGTCCAGCGCATCGATCAGGGTTTGCGGCGATTCGCTCACTTGCAGCATGTCACGGTGCGCTTCGCGAACGAAGCCTTCGCCGACGATATGATCAAGAAAACCGGTCAATTTGCTATAGAAACCGTTCACTTCCAGCAACCCGAGCGGTTTGCCATGGTAGCCGAGCTGGCCCCAGGTCCAGACTTCAAACAATTCTTCCAGGGTGCCCAGGCCTCCGGGCAGCGCGATGAAGGCATCGCTGAGCTCGGCCATTCGCGCCTTGCGCGCATGCATGCCGTCGACCACCTCCAGACGAGTCAGGCCGCTGTGGCCGATTTCCTTGTCTTTGAGGCTTTGCGGAATGATCCCGATCACTTCGCCGCCGGCCGCCAGTGCCGCATCGGCGACGATGCCCATCAGCCCGACGGCGCCGCCGCCATAGACCAGGGTCAGCTTGCGCTCGGCCAGTGCTCGCCCGAGGGCGACTGCCGCTTCACGATAAGCCGGACTGGTGCCGGTGCTGGCACCGCAAAATACACAAACGGACGCTAAAGACATGCCTTACTCCACGGTCACGATGGCCATAGAGTAAAGGCAGGCGGGCGGCGCTCCAAGGTCTAAACTTCGCGTTCAGGTGTTTCGTAGGTGCCGCTGGCGCCACAGGCATAAGCGGCGAGCAAACTGCGCAACAGGCTGTTAAAGGACATGACAGGCGCTCCAGATCAGGGATGACGGCCTGATGATAGGGCCGGGCCAGACGTCTGGCTGGTAGATTGTTTCGATAGGTGTCATAGCCCGAAAGTTGTATACAATTTTTGATTCAGGTCATAGGAACTTGCGCAGTTTTCAGGCAGTCTTCTGTCCATTCGCACTTTTGTTAACCCCTGCCTTGGAGATTCACCATGTTTGCCAAACTTGTTGCGGTATCCCTGCTGACACTGGCCAGCAGCCAACTGATGGCTGCTGAATGCAAGGCCACTGTCGACTCCACCGATCAAATGACCTTCAACACCAAGGCCATCGAAATCGACAAAAGCTGCAAGACGTTTACCGTAGAACTGACCCACTCCGGCAGCCTGCCGAAAAATGTCATGGGCCATAACCTGGTGATCAGTAAAGCGGCAGATATGCAGCCGATCGCTACCGATGGCCTGGCAGCCGGTATCGACAAAAACTATCTGAAAGACGGTGATGATCGCGTTATTGCTCATACCAAAATCATCGGAGCCGGAGAGAAGGATACGCTGACCATCGATGTATCGAAGCTGACAGCGGGCACCGATTACGGCTTCTTCTGCTCGTTCCCGGGCCACATCTCGATGATGAAAGGTACGGTTACCCTGAAGTAATCGATTCGAGTACATAAAAAAAGCGTCCCGATTGGGACGCTTTTTTGTGCCTGACGAAAGGCCGGGTCATCGATCATCGTCGGAACGCCGCCCGGAGCCGGCTCGCTCCCACAGGTACAGCGTTGTCCTTGTGGGAGCGAGCCTGCTCGCGATGGCGTCAGTACAGACGCCGCAGCTTCAAGGCGCGAACGGCATCACGCGCTTGTGATGAGTCTTTTTATACGTATCGCAAATAATCCTGAACGCTTCCTCACGCACCGGCTGGCCGTGCAAGAACGCGTCGATCTCGGCATAGGTCACGCCGTGGGACGCTTCGTCGGGTTTGCCCGGCGACAGGTCTTCAAGGTCGGCGGTCGGGATTTTTTCCACCAGCGATTCCGGCGCGCCGAAACTGCGGGCGATGTCTCGAACCTGATTTTTCACCAGGCCACTCAACGGGGCCAGGTCGCAGGCGCCATCACCGAACTTGGTGAAGAAACCCATCACCTTCCTCCCCCCCAAATAGTGCCCAATGCACTGTGGATCCGGGGTCGATCACTAACTTCCCCATTGTGCACATTCTGCATCTGCCCAATATGGAAGCTAGTCGATTTTCATGTCTCCCAACTCCGCCCAAATTCGGTCGAGGGAGCGCAGCTTGGATAGGGCATAATGTCCTATTAGCAAGATGCTCGCGACCCTCCGGGCAGCCCTGACCCATGTTCAATGAGCCGCAATGGCTAGCAGTAGTCCGATAGCCCATCGCTCAGCACGGGGCTTCCGATGATGCTTCCCTTGATCGCAGATGTCAGGACAGCGCTGCATCTTGCAGATCTCGATCTAGGCATTTCTGGAGGAACCATGGAGCAACGTTTGAGAGTGGTAATGGCCCAGCTGAACATCCGCGTTGGGGATGTGTACGGCAACGTCGAGAAGGTCATTGAAGCAGCCCATAAGGCCCGCGACGACCTCAACGCCCAGGTCATCGTTTTCCCTGAGCTGACCCTTTGTGGTTATCCACCAGAGGATTTGCTCCTTCGCTCCAGCATGCAGAGCCGTATCGAGAAGGCGCTACAGCAAGTTAAGAATGCAGTTAAAGGCATCGTTGCAGTAATCGGCTTCCCATGGGTCGAGGATGGGGCACGCTATAACAGCTGCGCCGTAATCTCGGACGGCGAAGAACTCGCCCGCTACAACAAACAGCGTCTGCCCAACTATCGTGTGTTCGACGAGAAGCGGTACTTTGAGTCAGGCAGCGGCCCTTGTGTGGTCGAGCTCTTCGGCGTACCGGTCGGTATAACCATCTGTGAGGACATTTGGTTCTCCGAGCCTCTTAAGCAGGCATGTGATGCCGGTGCTCAAATTATGCTAACCCTCAATGCGTCTCCGTTCCACCGTGGGAAGCAGGCTGAGCGGGAAAAGCTCTTAGCCAAACGCGCCAGTGAATGCTCAATTCCGATGATCTACGTAAACCAGGTAGGTGGTCAGGACGAGCTCGTCTTTGACGGCAATAGCTTTGTGGTGGATGGCGGCGGAAAGGTCACTCAGCGCGCCCCTGCTTTCGAAGAGGGACTCTTCGTAACGGAGTTTGAGATCAAGGAGGGTGCCTTGGTGCCGGTTCCGGCTCAGACCACCGAGCTTCTGAGCCTTGAAGCCAGCGTTTACCAGGCACTGGTAGCCGGAGTTAAGGACTACGTGCAGCGTAATGGCTTCAAAGGCGTTGTGCTGGGCCTTTCGGGTGGTATCGACTCGGCGCTGGTGCTTGCTGTTGCTGTTGATGCGCTGGGCGCCGAAAACGTCGAAGCCGTGATGATGCCGTATCACTACACTGCCCAAATGAGCCAGGACGATGCGAAAGAAGAAGCCGACATTTTGGGAGTGAAGTATAGCGTACTGCCCATCGCTCCCATGGTAGAAGCATTTCTATCTACGCTTGCGCCAATGTTCGAAGGTCTGGGCAAGGACACCACCGAGGAAAACCTCCAGGCGCGGTGTCGCGGCACGATGCTGATGGCGATCTCCAACAAGAAGCGGTATCTCGTCCTGACCACCGGTAATAAGAGTGAGATGGCTGTGGGGTATGCGACCTTGTACGGAGACATGGCAGGTGGCTACGACGTTCTGAAGGATGTGCCGAAGACTCTGGTGTTCCGCCTCTGTGAATACCGCAACACCCTGGGCTACGTTATTCCGCAACGCGTCATTGATCGTCCACCGTCTGCTGAGCTTGCTCCTGATCAGAAGGACGAGGATTCCCTGCCTCCATACCCAGTCCTGGATGAAATACTTCGCCTGTATATCGAGCAGGACTTGTCCGCCGATGCCATCACCGAGAAGGGCTTCGACAAGGAGGTGGTGAGGAAGGTGATTCGCTTGGTCGACTTGAACGAATACAAGCGGCGCCAGGCGGCTGTGGGCCCACGTGTCACCGAGCGTGGCTTTGGTCGTGACCGGCGTTACCCAATCACTTCTGGTTGGAGCATCGGAGAGTGAGCCTAGACAGCTGATTGGATATATTAGGGGCGCCGTTGCGCCCCTTTACTCGCCGGCTCGGCATAACTAGATTTTGAAGAATTTCTCTTCTTTAGTGAGTTGAAGAACGGTATTTTCGTGCAAGAATTTTTTGTCAAAACCATCAAGTTTGTCATTCAATATAGCTGCGATGGTTTGGATTTTCTTCTCATTTGCGAAGCTGAAGAGTTTAATGAGTTTGTACTCGTCAACAACCTCTAGATAATCCTGGACGGTGAAGGCAGGTAGTTTGGATTTGTACTTGTTGACGAAGTACACGTAGGCCATGTCGAAAGCCATAGCTGCAGCTCGTGGAACACCATCGCCAGTATTTCTTTCTTCGTTCACAATTGTGAAATCCGCTTTTCCATCTAGGCCGGCAGTAACCAGCAATTCGTTATGATGGTTGCCGAATAGTCTTTTAGTAATGTCGGCGTATGCTTCGTTGAAGATTTCGAGCTTTGAGTGTAGATCCGAATAATACACAGCGATAGTTCGTCTCACATCATCAGCTGTGCTTTTTAAATCAATAATTCTGTTATGCGAAACCTCTACTTCGCTTGTGACGTATGCGAGTCGCCCCCGAGCCTCACGCAAGTCTTGTAGTTGCTTCTCAGCCAGAATCAAACCGCTAAAATGACTATCCCTCGAAAGGTCTTTAACTATGGTTTTTTCGTCAGCTAGTCGTTTGGCTAGGCTGTTTCTCAATGAGTCGAGCTCGTCAGCGGTATCTGCAGAAAGTTCTTCGACATAGGCGGCCTTGCGGCTCATTATTGAATTGTGAAATTCAATGGTTTCTTCCAATGTCTTGCTCAGATTTGGTACTAAAGATTTTGCCTCGTTATAGAGGGCAGTGATCTCCCCTACATTGATTTCTACTGAATTGTTTCTGTAGCGCTCGATGGTTTTGTTGTTGTAATAAAGCTTGGTTTCGAGGTTGACAATTCGCGATGTTAGGGCGGCGACGCTTCTGCGCGACTCGCGGAGTTCGGCAATGGCGTAGTTTTGAGAGTCAAGAAGATCGTATTCCTCCTCCTTGATCTGCAAGTCAGCTATCTTGTAATCGATTTTTTCGATTTCTTCAAGGCGGTGCTCAAGCTCGGCCCCACCAAGGAGAGTCTTGATGCGACTTTCCTCAAGCAGAATCTCTTGCTCAATCAAATTTATTTGACGAACGGAGTCGATGAACTCGAAGTCAAAAAGATATGCATAGATTAAGTCGTACTCATTATTGGTCGTGAACGCGTTTAAATATTTTAGTGAGTTGTTGCTTGTTGGTCTGTTGATCCTGAAGAATTTGCTTCGTATTGAGTTGAACTTCGGTTGTTCTCTCGTATAGCCGAACAGACGTGGTAGTTCTCTGTTGAAGGACGCTCCGGTCTTAAACTCAATACCATCAATGGTGCTGAAGGCTGTGATAGCTTCACGGGCCCCCATTTTTCTCGAGAGCACTCGAGTAATGGTGTGAGTAATAGACGAAATTTTTAGAATCAGCTCAAATTTCACGTCACCTTTGGTGAGGAATTCTTTTACTTTTTCGTTGATTTTATTGTTGTCGGGATCTTTCCAGAGTGGGTCAGCTTTGCCTCCCAAACAAAACGCGAGAGCGCGAAGTGACGTACTTTTACCAATCTGGTTCCCGGTTTCGCCTAGGTTGGTAATTATATTCATTCCATCCTTGAATGGGATGGATCGTATTTCTTTGCTTTCATTAAATACAGATAGCTTAATCAGTTGCATAAAGAAATATCACCTTGATCCGTCAACTCCACACATCCAGTGGTGTAAAGCCAGTCGAGTGCGTACAGGATGTAGGCAAAAGAAACGCGCTCAAATTTATCCTGGTATCTTTCAACGAGTGCTAAGGGGCTCATGGTGCCAAGCTCACTAGAGTTTAAGACCATAAGTATTCGTCCACCAATGATGTAAAGGCTCTTGAGCGGAGAGCTGGTATTCTGAATGATCATTGAGGAGGCTCCAATATTTTGCAGTGAATGAAGCCATAGCAAACAATTAGCTGTCTGGCCCATTCAATAAGCTCAGACGGAACGCCGTGGAAACCTGTTTTGATATCTACTATGAGTTCGGAGACTCTCAATATAAGTTCGTCTGATCCCATTCGGATTACGTTCAGTTTTTGCTCTGCGGTAACTGGTCTGACACTCTGTCGCATAAATAATTCGCGTCTAGCGACTTTGTATTTCTGATTAATGGCGTAGAGGAATCTTTTTTGTGCGCCCGGCTCTTCGTCATCGATAGTTAAAATAAGGCTCTCAATGAGTTCCATGTAGCCAACGTTATCGATTATGACTTCTGAATACACCGAGACATTGTTGTGCTCGATTTTTTCATCAACCCCAAGGTAATCCATCTCGACGTCTGCGATCTCATCATATGGGGTATGAGTCGACACAATTTTTATCAGAAGCGGATTAAGCAAGGATGAGATAGCAGCTGGAGTTGCTGCTATCGTGACCCCCCCGCTCCCGGTGCTGACTACAGTTAAACCGCCGTTCGATGCCGTAGCTTCAATGTCTGGCGTTAAGAGACTCATTTCTTATGTACAGTAACTTTGCCGCGACCCGTGGAGACAACCGTAGTCGAGCTGTTATCTGACGAGGCGGAAATTGCCGGTTTTCTGCTGAAGGCTTGCAAGGCTGCTAATAAAACAAAGCAGAATACACAACTCCCAAGGGAGTATAGGAACAGCTTGTAGATGGAGTCGCTTGGCAAGCCTGTGAGCAAGTCAGACTTGAACCAACTGGCGTACATCGAGTAAAACATGGCAGCTCCTAGGGCTGTGAATGTTCCCCCTGCACCTGCGATAACCTTCAAGAAGCCGAACATTCCTTTCTCCATGGCAGTTGGTCACTCGGCAGTGAGTGCCAGCAGTGTGATATTACAAATTTTCCGTATTACTCCACAAGCGCTCAAGGTGTAGGTGTTACACGCGAGCCTTGGGGCGAGTACCTGCAGCCCAAAAGTGCAAGGTTTGTGAGATCCTAGGTTGGAGGGACGGTGCCGGCACACTCCCATAGGATTGAGCCCGAGGCGCAGCAGGACGATGTGGCTCGCACGAGCTTCTGTAGGAGGCTGCGTGGCGGCAGTGGCATTCGAATCGTGGTGGGGTGGCTAGGTGGCTCACCCGAGAATCCGAAGGTGCTCGTTCATACCTCATCGCAAGAACCCTCTCAAAGCAGAGCGAAATCGTTCATCACGGCTATACTGCAATCGATGAATCCATGTCACACGGCAACGTAGTGACTTCAACCCATGTTCTATTAAGGTATTTGGTATGCGTGAGCGTCTTGTCAATAAAATGATTGCTCATCTAAAATGCGAAATAGACTATTTGCAAGCTGAAGCTTTGTCTGCAAGTTTCGCTCGTGATGAAGCACGATGCCGTAAGGCTCTCCGGTTACAAACGAATGCCATTGAGTATCTGTTAAAAGCAGTTGACGCTAAGCGCAGGATTTCAATGTAAAGTTGAGTTAGTCAGTAACTAGCAGTTGGCGACCGGCTTTACTCAGGTGTAGGATATTGTTGGCTGCAAAGAAGTTTAGAATTACCCCTGATATGAGCTTCCAGTTTTCATATGCATCCCCACGGAAGTAGCCTGCGTTGTGCATTTGCCATTCGGCATGGATGCGAGCGCTTGAAATGAAGCTCGTTGATTTAGCCATGGAGAGGCTGATATTGCCGAAGTCGACGTTAGGGTTTTGATGTAGCAGGCCTTTCGTTAATGCGATGATGAGACCGGCATCAGTTTCTGCCTGCTCAGTGGTAAGTGAAGCAAAGTATTTTGAAAGCAAACTACTCAGGAATTGTAATGATGATTCGTTGAGTGCGGAACCAAGGGAGAGAAAATCCACGTATACGACACCGCCCGGTTCCATTGTTGGGAACAGCGATTTATAAATCAGCAGTTGAGATGTGGAAGGTTGACGTGCGGCGTATTTTTTGTTGCACTCGAGTTGGGGCTCTTTCAGGGCTAATGAAACTTTTTCTTCACTCAAAATGCCTTTGGCGATAATCATATCGCATAGTTTAAATGTAATTCCTTTAGCAACTTCTTCGATAAGCCCCATCTCTACTTTCAGAAAACCTCTGAGGCCTGCGAGGTCGTCTGAGCATACAGTGGCTGGATTAAATTCGGTGATGGTGAGATATGCGTCGAACATCTCAAGAGCCTCAAGCATGCTCAATTGAGCAGTGTTTTCACAGGTGGCACAAGATTTCAGCCAATCTTTGATCGCCTCGGGGTGAAGTGTGGAGAATCCGCGCATCTGAATCTGGCCCAAAGTCACCATGGCGCTGTCACCTAGAGTTTCAATAAAGCCTCCAGTATAGATTCCAGATGGTCTTGCGCCAGGAGCTTAGTTTAGCCTTCGCAAGGCGGCGTCACTCCTAATGTACCCTTTCGGGATCATTAAGTACCATAAACCGCTTTAATGTACCCTTTTAGTATCATTATATAAAAAGCTTTGGTTTGATTTAGTATCGTGGGACTGTTGTGAGGCGAATACTGGCTGGGCAAGGTTTCGGCCCAAGGGTTCCTTCCTCATCGTGCTGCCGGCGCAGCTTGGAAAGCGTTGCTTGCACCATTTTTTGCCTTCCGGTTACATCCTGCAATCAGCTCAATGGAAAAATAATAGCAATAAGCCACTTTGTGCCTACGCTCATGGATTCCCTCTTGAGGTAGGTTTGCCATGTCGAAGATTGAGATAGCACCAGTAGTAGCTGATGATTTCGAGACATGGCTGAATGCGCGCCCCAAGTGGTTGCAGACCGCAGCTCGAATGATCATCGACTCGAAGCGGCAGTTGAACCCGGATGAAATTAGAGCGCTAGCTAGGCTTTGCAAGCTCGAAGCCAACGATGAAGCTGATCCAGGATTCCTGACCGTTACGCCTGGCACTTTATCGCTGGTAGCCAATAGACCTTTGCTTCGGATCGAGGAGATCCTAGATGTGCATGGGCTGAACGCTATCAAGGCTGGTGCCAATCTTCCATTCGGCAAAAGCAATCTCTCGGTGATCTACGGACAGAATGGAGCCGGTAAAAGCGGTTTTGCGCGGCTGCTGAAGGAGATCTGTGGATCACGCTCCAAAGACGAAATACGCAGCAACGTGTTCGATCCGACCCCTACGCCCTGCCGCGCTCATTTCAAGGTGTCAATAGACGGTAAGCCGGCGGATGTTCACTGGGACGTCCCAAGCGGGCCACACAAAGCTCTACGACATGCACAGGTGTTCGATAGTAAGGCCGCCCAGCAGTACATGGGCAGGACTGAGGCATGCTATGAGCCCAGTCGGATGAAGTTTGTATCGGCACTGATCGTCACAGCGGACGCTGTTAGTGAAGAGCTTTCAAGAGAGAAGTCACTACTCAGCAAAGCGTTACCTGCCATCCCAGAAACGCTAAATCACACCGCCGAAGCAAAATGGCTTCAGGGCCTGAAGAGTGCGACCACGACCGCCAGTATTGATAAGGAATGTCTGTTCACAGATCTGCTTGATCGGGAGCGCATTGAGAAGGAGGCCCTACTCGCAGAGAAAGACATTGCAGGCCGGCTGTTGAGCATTAACAAAGAAAAAACCGCGCTGAAGAGTATTGAAACAGCAATGTCGACTCTTCAACAGGGATTGAACGATGCGACGGCAGGTACGCTAGAGACCCTGAGAAACGCCGCTGTCAAGGCCAGGAATTCGAGCGAAGAGGCGGCGGCAGCGATTTTCGGTAAAGCCGAACTCGATGGTGTTGGCTCTGCGACCTGGCAAGATATGTGGGAATACGCACGCGCATACTCGAACGGCACGGCCTACACAGAATCTCAGTTTCCCAATATTGCAGCTGACTCACGCTGCGTGCTATGCCATCAAAGCCTTGATGAGAATGCCAAAGCCCGCCTGACTGGGTTTGAGAAGTTCGTCACTGACGGCCTTGAGACAGCCGCCAAGAAGGCCGAAAAAAGTTTTACTGATCAGAAAACCCTGTTGCCAACTCTTCCCGGGGAACCAAGCTGGATCGTTCACATGTCCACTTTAGGCTTCGAGGAAACGGATGCGATCTTCTGGCTTGGCATGCTAAAAGCAAGGCGTGATCAAATCGTGTCGGGAAGCCCTGTCGGCACCATGCAACCGTTCGACTGGAAGAGCATCAACGAAGCGGTAAAAACGAAGTCAGCAGACCTTCTTACCGAAGAAGGTAGCCTTTCGTCTCTGCTGAAGGATGAGCATCGTCAAGCAATGCATGAGCGAGTTCAGAATCTTCAAGCCAAGCAGTGGCTCTCACAAAACAAGACCTCTATTAGCGCTGAAAGGGCTAGGCTGATAGCAGTCGCAGCGATAGACAAAGCCTCACGCTCAGCGGCCACCAACGCTCTGACCACCAAAAAAAATGACTTGGCCAAAACTGAACTGGATGCTGGTTATCAAGCTCGATTCATCGAAGAGTTGAAGCTACTCGGTGGCCACCGCATTCCAATAGCTCCACTAAGCAAATCGGGTGGCAAAGGCAAGATCACCTTTGGTTTAAATCTCGTAGGTGCGCACGGCTCCCATGGTTTGGAATATATCTTGAGCGAGGGTGAAACCAGGATCGCGGCACTCGCGGCTTTCCTAGCGGACACGACAGGATCAAACCAGTTAGCTCCGTTCATTTTTGATGACCCGATATCCTCACTCGACCAAGATTTTGAAGAGAAGGTTGTCGAACGTCTCGTGTCTTTGTCACAGACCAGGCAGGTCATCGTATTCACCCACCGACTGTCTCTTGTAGCCCAAGTAGAAGCTGTTACCAAGAAATGGGAGCAGACTCCAGGGATGCCTTCAATCAAGCCGACACTCACGTCACTACAGAGGATGGCGAAGACTGCAGGCATCGTCGCTACTGCAAGCGCTCGAGACCTGAGACCGGAAAGTGCTGTCAGGGGGTTAATCGACAATACGATTACGCGCTTGAAAAAACACCAGGAGAAGGCCGAAGTCGAGGCTTATGAGTCGCTCGCCAAGAGCGCTTGCAGTGACTTCAGGATCATCGTCGAGAAGACGATTGAGTACATTTTGCTGGCAGACGTCGTAGGCCGCTTTAGACGTGCAATCAACACTCAAGGCAAGCTACACAAGGTCGCCAAGGTAACAAACGACGACTGCGTATTCATAGATGACTTGATGACACGCTACTCGGTGTATGAGCATGCTCAGTCTGAGGAGATGCCCAGCAGCGCTCTTGAGCTGGATGTCTTTGAAGCCGACTTAACAGCCCTGCAGAAATGGATTGCCGAGTTTGGATCGAGAGCGAGCTAGCACGACTCATTGAGCGAGGGGCAGAATCATGATGAAACTCCTGATTCTGGCCTGATGCTGGACAGCAAAAGCCATCAAAGCAAGCTCGGCATTACCAATGCAAAAGCTGGTTCGGGAGCTGTCACTCTTCCTCCTGATGAATCAGGAAATCAAAGGTGGTAAGCGTGTCGCAGTTTAGGCAGTGGTACATACTCGACGCGTCTTGAAAGTGCATGCCGCAGAAGCTTCCGCAGAAAGGGCAGCACTCGTTCCATTCCAGATTGCCCCAACTCCAGACGCCGAGATACTCGGGCACGCCATCCCGGTCATTGCCGATGACTTCGAAAGAATCGTCGGTCGTACCGACAAAGCCATCGATGCCGAAATGCTCGAGGATCGGCAAGATGTCCGCAGGATCCAGATCGAACCATTCGCCAGTACCACGAAGGTGAGAGAAGTTCTGATGGATCTCCTTCTCCAGTCGCACGTCATCATCTGTACGAATCCAACCCAGAAGTAAAAGCTTCCTCGGATTCCCGGTTTGAAGGCCCTTTCTGCGGAGCTCGATGTCCTTGGCCCGACCTATCTTCACCTTCTCATTACTATCTTCAATGAAAAAATAGATCATTTCCGCTCCTTTCTTACGCCTGCGATTCCCTGTCTTTTAGCATCGGCAAAGAGATCTTCTGCCCTGGTGATTTATTAGTGCACGCAGCAGGGGCCAACGTCATTATTGGTCGCGTTATTCGCTCAGTTTAATGTCCCCAAATAGGGTCATTAAGCCCAAAAATTATGGTTAATGTGCCGTATTGGGGGCATTAAATATGTATCTCAGAGCAACGTACCGCTAGCGTTCGACTCTAGGAGGGTAGTTGACTCTCGGATTCGCTGGCCTCATGGCGAGCCCAGCGCAACGCAGCTATCGACATGAATTGCCTAATCGCCAGCGCTCCCCTTTCATTTCTAGCTTTGGAGCCTGGTGAGGTTCCTGGCCATGACTGAGTTCAGTCATCTGCAAATGCCTCGAGCGCAGCGAGCAGCTTGGCTAGTTCAGCCAAGTTGGCCGCCGTCACGATGTCATATTCTCCTCGACTACTCAGCCGATATACCTCTCGAGCCTTTTTGACCCGTTCCAGTAGAGGAACAACAATGCCTGACGCTCTTTCAAGAAATTCGTTAATGTCTGCCCGTGTTTGAGGGATCTTGTAGCCTTTGGCCGCGCTTGTGATGATGACGTCCGCATCCCGAAGCTTGGCGATGCCACTTGATCGGATTCTCTGGCCGTTGACCTCTCCAAGTCCGCTGTCTTTTAGATGCGCCATGATCTCCGTAGTCAGCACGTAATCCTTGGTGACGAATTCGCTTTGAAATCTTAAGAACCGCAGGATACTCAATTGCAGGCGCTCATCCTCATCAGGGTGTTCGCCAGCCCGCTCGCTAAAACGATCAGCCTGGCGGAGTGCTTCTTGGTGTACTTGGTAGTCTGCATACCCAGATTCATCCGTCGGTGGTGGCAGAAGAGACTGGTACTTGGATGGCCACTCAAGCATTCCAAGAGTCAGGCTGCGTAGGATCTTTTTGTAGGCAAGAACTGCTTCTTCCGATGCTTTCTCTTCGTAGATCTGAGCGACTGAGCCAGCGAAGAAATCCGCAACCTGAACCAAAACGTTGTCCTTACTGGCCATCGTCTGGAAGGCATCCTTATCGCCAAATAGGTCGTCCACGAATCGTTCTGCAACGTAGCTTTTGAGGCTCTCCTGAAATTCCTGGCCACCATGTTCGTCTACGACCATCTGGAGGTCAGGGTATGCGCGGAACAAACGTTCATAGAGCAACCCGTTCACGTATTTTATGAACGAGGTCTTGATACGGAGGCCGCCGTCTTTGTGAATTCGAGACTTATCAACGACGGTGAAATAGAGCTTGAATGGCAGCTCAGCTAGCTCGTTGAGGATTCGGGCACGGCGATCTGAATCTTTGGGCTTCAGATTGCTAGATTTGATCTCGCCTGTTTGAAAATGACGCATGCGGAGTGCTTCAGCTTGGGCATAAGCAGCTTCCAGATCTTTCTCTGCCACCAGAATGGAGCACACGATGAAGAAGCCTGAGCTTCCTCCCTTTGACGTATCAAGGTCGGAATTCCCGGACTCATCCACGAAGGCATATGTTCTGTCCATGAGCTTGCTCCATCAACAACGTGCTGAGCGCAGTGGGTCGCCCAATGGCAAGGTGGCGAACTTAGTTCGTCGCAGTGGTAGTGCCTGGAGCGGGGCCTTCGCTGAACGTGTAGTTGATGACCACGTCATTTCGGATCAAGACGTCGAGAGTTTTCTGAGTGCCCGTAGTCGTCACCTTCATGGTGACCACGTAGCTTTGGGCATGGGCTGAGCCATTGGTGTAGGTGTAGATCCACTTCTCGTCCGTCTCGCTGACTGCGCTCTTAGCGTAGGGCTCACCAAATAGCGACTTCAACTCAGCAGTCGTGGTCTTGCCTTTGGTGATGCTCGCTACACTGGCCGACGGAAAGTCTCGTCCTGCGGTGTAGTGCGACGTAGCGCAACCGCCAAGTGCGACACACATCCCCATGACTGCGATGAGCTTTTTCATATCCTTCCTTGATCGTAGAAAGCTCCAAATCTAGCTGGCATCGAGGCTGAAAGCCATCACCAAGGTGATCAGCTACTTTCGTGCATTCGCAGATAATGCTTTGCACATGTAGCAAGCCGAGCCAGGGCAAAGCCCCCTGAACTGTTCCGTCTGAGAAATAAGAGGTGGCGCAGAGCCTCGTTGATTTACTGCATAGCCCTGCTGCTTAAAAAAGCCTGAAGCAGTTGTTGTCAGCAAATGAAATCGAGCGATTCCCTGCTCGGCGGCTTTCGCTTCAATGACCCGAAGCACCGCGACACCGACTCCCTTCGATCTGAATGTCGACACTACGACCAGAGAACGCAACAACCCGTCCGTACCATGCGTTTCGAATCCTCCCCATGCGACCGTCTCGCCATCCAGTGTGAACTCAAAAAAGGTTCGGCCTGGAAGATCAATATCGTCTGCTGGAAGGTCAGCAAATTTCAGCGCATCGCGAAATCGCTTCGACTGCCCTCCGGCTATTTCCGTTGCCTGGATCATCATATCCCCCTCCATCCTCTCATCTCCGTTATGCCGACACGCATGGAACGTTAGGGCACATGCCGAAACAGCAGACATCATATTCGCTTTACCGAATATTCGCCAAAGCGTATATTCGATTTTCCATATGCATCGAGTTCCACCATGAGCCCTGCTATCAAAGTGCTTTTCGTGTGCGTTGCCAACTCGGCCCGCTCCCTGCTTGCAGAGGCTTTGCTGCGGCACACCGACCCGCGCTTCGAGGCCTTCAGCGCAGGATCTGAACCGTCTGAGGTTGATCTGCGCACGACTCAAGCATTGGAGGCAGTTGGAGTCGATGCAACGGGCCTGCGCAGCAAGTCCATCAGCGAGTTTCAAGCTGGCCGATTCGATTACGTAATCACTCTTTGTGATAAATCCGCAAGCGAGTGCCTACCAATGCCCAATGCAGGTGAAGTCATTGCCTGGGATTTTCCTGACCCAGTAACTAGCGATGATCCTGGCGCATTTCGCCACACGCTCCACGACATCCACGAGCGCATCAAGCTCTTCGTTTTGGTCAAGACCAAACACCTGGAGGATCTATGACAGAACCCTTGAACCCCACCACCTTATTCAAGTGCCTGGCGGATGACACCCGAGCCAAAATTTCCCTGCTTGTCGTGAGTGAAGGTGAGCTGTGTGTATGCGAGCTGACGGCAGCACTTGACCTGAGTCAGCCGAAGATTTCTCGTCATTTGGCGCTGCTGCGCTCCGCCGGTTTGCTGTTGGATCGTCGCCAAGGCCAATGGGTGTACTACCGACTGAATCCTGATTTGCCCGCGTGGGTGACTGCAGTTTTGAAGGAAGTAGTAGACGCCAATCAGCAATGGCTGGAAACCGAGGCTAAGCGCCTCTGCGGCATGAACGACCGTCCGATCAACCAAGCCGTGTGTAGCTGATTCACGCCCAACCGGATTAATGAAATGCTGATTGCCGTATTGATCTTTATCGCCACCATCGTCCTTGTCATCTGGCAGCCCAAGGGGCTTGGGGTTGGCTGGAGTGCGATGTTCGGTGCCATCGTGGCGTTGCTGGCAGGTGTCGTTACCCTTGCCGACATACCAGAGGTTTGGCGCATTGTCTGGAATGCCACTGGGACTTTCATCGCGGTCATCATCATTAGTCTGCTGCTTGATGAGGCAGGTTTTTTCAAGTGGGCTGCGCTGCATGTGGCCCGATGGGGAGGCGGGAGCACCCGCAAGCTGTTCGCATTTATCGTCCTGCTGGGCGCAGCTGTGTCGGCCCTGTTCGCCAATGACGGAGCAGCATTGATCCTCACACCCATTGTGATCGCGATGTTGCTGGCGTTGCGTTTTTCTCCTGCTGCTACGTTGGCATTCGTCATGGCAGCCGGTTTTATCGCGGATACGGCGAGCTTACCGCTGGTGGTTTCCAACCTGGTCAACATCGTCTCTGCCGACTACTTCGATATCGGCTTCAACGAATATGCCTCGATCATGGTGCCGGTAAACATCGTCAGCGTGGCGGCGACGTTAGCCATGCTGCTGTGGTTTTTCCGCAAAGATTTACCAAAGACCTATGACCTCAACCAACTGGACAATCCGGACGAAGCAATCCACGACCGGGCCACTTTTGTAGCCGGCTGGTGGGTGTTGGCACTACTCCTGATCGGCTTCTTTGTCATTGAGCCATTGGGGGTGCCAATCAGCGCCATTGCAGCGGTCTGTGCATTCATTCTTTACGTCATCGCGGCTCGTGGTCACGCCATCAATACAAGCAAGGTGCTCAAAGAGGCGCCATGGCAGGTGGTGATTTTTTCTTTGGGTATGTACCTGGTTGTTTATGGCCTGAAGAACGCCGGTCTGACCGACCACATCGCGCAGATCCTGAACGTGTTCGCCGGTTATGGCGTTTGGGGCGCGTCCCTTGGTACAGGGCTGCTAACAGCGTTGCTGTCTTCGATCATGAACAACATGCCCACCGTTTTGGTAGGCGCCTTATCCATTCATGCCGCCGAAGTCGATGGTGTTGTCCAGCAAGCGATGGTTTACGCCAACATCATCGGCTGCGACCTGGGCCCGAAGATCACCCCAATTGGGAGCTTGGCAACTCTGTTGTGGCTGCACGTGCTCGCCCGGAAAAATATAACGATCAGCTGGGGTTACTACTTCAAGACCGGGATCGTGCTGACCGTGCCCATCCTCGTCGCCACATTGTCCGCCCTGGCACTGCGCCTCAGTTTTTGAATCAAGGAATCGTCTGATGAAAGTCTTGTTCATGTGCACCCACAACAGCTGCCGCAGCATTCTGTCCGAAGCGCTTTTCAACCACTTGGCGCCCGAGGGTGTAGAAGCCGTCAGCTCAGGAAGCTTTCCCAGTGGCAGGGTGAATCAACGGGCATTGCAAACGCTGGAGGCGGCGGGTATCTCCACGGCGGGCTTGAGCAGCAAGGCTTCGGATGCTTTTGAAGCCTCACCTCCAGACATCGTGATCACTGTCTGTGACCGGGCAGCGGGTGAGGCATGCCCAATCTTCTTTGGGCCAGCTTTGAAGGCGCATTGGGGTCTGGCCGACCCGTCTGACGCTAGCGGTTCGGAAGCCGAGATCACCGCAGCTTTTGAAACCACACTCGCCAAAATTCACGAGCGCGTGAGCGCATTTCTTGCGCTGCCACTGAAGACCATCAGCGCTGAACAGTTGAAAGCTGAACTGAACCGCATCGGTTCGCTTTAAAGATCAACCGAGGCGGCACCCAACCAGGCGCCGCCGTAGGAGTTTATATGCAAGACACATTGCCGAACGTACACGCCGACCTGATCGACATTCCGTCGCTGGAGCAACTGTCGCCTCGCACGCCTTCGCTCCATAAACCTCGCATTCTTCTGCTGTATGGATCAACGCGAGAGCGCTCATTCAGCCGGTTAGTCACGCAAGAGGCGGCACGCCTGCTGAATGAGTTTGGCGCTGAAACCAAGATCTTTGACCCATCGGGTCTGCCGCTTCCGGATGACGCTGCCGATACACATCCCAAGGTCGCTGAGCTGCGCGAGCTGATGCAATGGTCTGAGGGGCAGGTGTGGTGCTCCCCTGAGCGTCACGGTTCTATGAGTGCAGTATTCAAAGCCCAAATTGACTGGGTTCCGCTGGCGATAGGTGCTGTACGACCTACGCAAGGAAAGACCCTTGCAGTGATGCAGGTCTGCGGTGGCTCGCAATCTTTCAACGTGGTTAATCAGCTGCGCGTACTGGGCCGATGGATGCGGATGTTCACCATCCCAAACCAATCTTCGGTTGCCAAGGCATTTACCGAGTTCGACGAGGCAGGTCGTATGAAGCCGTCCTCGTACTACGACCGTCTCGTGGACGTGATGGAAGAGCTGATGAAGTTCACCCTGCTGTTGCGGGATCGCCAGGATTATTTGGTTGATCGGTACTCCGAGCGTAAAGAGTCCGCCGAAGAGCTTTCCAAACGCGTCAACCAGCGCTCCATCTAACGTCAGTACGAGGAAGCGATATGAGCCAGATCACGATCTACCACAACCCCGAATGCGGCACCTCTCGCAACACCTTGGAGTTGATCCGTAACAGCGGGGAAGAACCGACGGTTATCGAGTATCTGAAGACCCCGCCTGATCGCACCACACTTGTCAGACTCATTGGGGATATGGGTATCGGAGTGCGGGCTCTTTTGCGTATCAAAGGCACTCCGTACGAGGAGCTGGGATTGGGCGATGCATCGCTGACTGACGAGCAGCTCATCGATGCCATGATGGCTCATCCTATCCTGATCAATCGCCCCATCGTCGTGACGCCGTTGGGCACACGCTTGTGTCGCCCGTCAGAGGCCGTTCTCGACCTTCTGCCTCAGGAGCAGAGCGGCAGTTTCGTCAAGGAAGACGGACAAGTCGTCATTGATGAGAATGGCAACAGGGTTTGATCCCACCCGAAGTACGTGGCCTTGGAGTCCCATTCGCACTCCACTTGGCCACCGTCTGCATTCGACCTAACCAGCAATTGCATCTCGTTTGACCTGCTCGCTTTGTCAACATCATAGCAAAGAGCGGCCAATAGCAGAGTCCTGATCATCCTGTTTCGCCCTTCCTCCTATCTGAAGCCAGTTTCGGCAAATAGCTGTTTATGAGCTTTCCGTCAAACGGCGCTTGCATAGGTATAGGGGGTATACCTATGATGCGCGTATGCACAGTCAAAGGGGGTTCTCCCATGGGCCATATAGCTTCAAACAAAGACGATCTTCTCAAGCGCGTGAAACGCATCGCGGGGCAAATCCAAGCCGTTGAGCGTGCACTGGAATCGGATGCCGATTGCGCGAAAACATTGCATCTCGTAGCTGCCACACGTGGAGCTATCAACGGATTGATGGACGAAATTATTGAGGATCACGCCAGAGAGCATGTAGCGAGCCCAACGCTTAGCGATGAAGAGCGCAACAAGGGTGTCGAAGAGCTTCTTGAAGCCATTCGCCGCTACTCCAAATGAAAAATCCAGGTACATGTTCATGAGCAGCAGCCACAACATCGTAATTAACCACGTACATGACCACGTGTTCCTTGGGTCAGCACACGAAGAGAATGCCAAACGCACCCTTTGGGTTGTGGCGCTTACGGTGGTGATGATGGTTGGCGAAATCGTCGCCGGCTATATCACTGGCTCGATGGCTTTACTTGCCGACGGCTTTCACATGGCAACCCATGCAGGCGCTTTGGGCATCGCTGCAGCTGCCTACGGTTACGCAAAACGCCACGCTTCCAGCAGTCGTTATAGCTTCGGTACGGGCAAGGTTGGAGACCTGGGCGGATTTGCATCGGCGCTCATTCTCGGCATGGTGTCCCTGGTCATCGGCGTAGAGTCAGTCATGCGCCTTTTGCAGCCAACGGAGGTTCAATTCGGAACCGCTACGCTCATTGCGATTGTGGGTTTGATCGTAAACATTGTGAGCGCGCTTCTGCTTGGCCACGGCCAAAGTCATGGGCACGACCATGATCATCATGGGCATGGGCATGGGCATGGCGATAACAACCTGAAATCAGCGTACGTCCATGTGATAGCGGACGCTCTGACCTCTGTCCTGGCAATTGCAGCACTGCTCGCTGGCCGGTATCTGGGGTGGGTGTGGCTGGATCCGGTAATGGGCATTGTGGGTGCCATCGTTATTGCGCGTTGGGCATGGAGTTTGATGGGTGTCACCTCTGCTGTACTGCTGGATCAAACTGATGAGCACGTTGCAGAGGAAATCCGAGAGCTGGTTGAGAAACCGGGTGATGCAACCATTACAGACCTGCATGTCTGGCGGGTCGGGCCAGAGGCGCATGCGGCTATTGTCAGCGTCCTCGGCGAATCCACTGTGAACGCTGAAAGCATTCGTGAACGACTCAAGCCTGTCCACGAAGTCAGTCACCTGACGGTCGAGTTTCGATTGGTTTGATTTACCGATTTCCTAACCTCGACTTCATAGGAACTCCCAATGTCACTAGGGAAACGTGAGCTTGCGCGTATCGAGCGTCGATTAATTACCACCCTCACTGAAGCGTGCGAAACAGCAAAAGGGGAGATCGAAGGATTTACGTGGCTCACCCATATCGCCGACCTGAATGCGCTGAGTAAAACCCTCAAGGTAGTCTGGGTATTCGAAACACTGGCTGACAAGGAGCTCGCCCACGCTGAATCGAAAGCGCGCATTTTGGAGTTGACCTCCATCGCATTGAACGAGGCCGACATCGATCTGAACCTTTCAGACCGCAATGTCTGCTTCGACTCTGAAGAGGAGTGCCAGCGCACACACGGTGGCAACTGGAAAAATCGTCTTGCTCAAATAGGCGCGACCTAAGGGGACTGACAATGGCTAAAGAAATCGAAAATCCCTGTATCTCGACTTGCCAGCTGAGTGGTGATCTCTGTGTGAGTTGCGGGCGCAGCAAGGAAGACATTAGAAAGTGGAAACGCATGAAGCGGCCTGAAAAAATGGCAGCTGTGCAAAGAGCGAACGTGCGATTGAAAGGGCTGAAAAAAGCGCAAGGTTAGTCACTTCCACAGGATGACCGTTGCCCGAGCTGTGCTCAAGCAGCTGCAAGGCCACCTCACTGCCGAAGTCTGATAGTCACAACGCACAGCGAGTGAACCTACTGCGATGCAACCTCAAGCTTGGGGAAAAGAATGGGTTCCAACGGAGGTGTTGCCTGACACAGCCCAAGCCTCCAGTAACCGACGTCGTGCCATTTTCCAAGCTTGAAGCCCACTTCTGGATACGTCCCAATGTGTACGAATCCTAGCGACTCGTGCAGACCGACACTTCCTTCATTGGGCTGCGCAATTCCGGCGTAAGCTGCGCGAAACCTCTGCTTTTCGAGAATCGGAAGCAAGGTTTCATAGAGTTCACGGCCAACGCCCTGCCGGCGAGCCGACTCGGCTATATACACCGTCACGTCCACAGCCCATCGGTAGGCCGGACGAGCGCGATGCTGGCTTGCGTAGGCATAGCCCTTGATCTCCCCACCTTCTTCGGCCACCAAGTAGGGATATGTCAAAAGCGTTGTCGCTATTCGCTGAGCGATTTCCTCAGCGCTTGGCGGAATCTCTTCGAACGAGATGGCCGTTGTCGAAACGATGGGGGCGTAAATGCGCTGGATGGCTACAGCGTCTGCTACCGTCGCCGTACGGATTTTCAAAGCCATGCAAGTCGTCCCTGATTCGAAAGCTGAACATTACCCTTTTTAGATCAGCCTTGGACATGGTCGAAATGTGAAGATGTTATGAGCGCCACCATTCGCCTGAGTAGTTCAGCTAGGCCTCTACATCGATCTGACTGATACGACCTCAACATATTTGTACTTCTTCCTTGCAGCCCTCACGGCCTCCTGCTCCGCAAGCAACGAGCTCAACGTATCAGCCTCGTGAATCAACTCGGTCATTTTCCCCTCAAACTCGTTCCCAACCCGGAGCGTGACCCGCAGCCTGGGCGTAAACGCCTTCGTCACTTTCTTCTTGGCTAGTGGAGCCTCTGCGGGCTTCGTGAAAACGATCTCTGGCACAGGCTCCAGCACTAGCGGAGTAGAAACTTGCTCCTCTGGCTGAGGCGTACCAAAAAGGGAACGACGCATTTCTTCTTCGGTTAATTCAGAGTTCATAGAGCATCTCAAAGGGGTGGCACTTCACTGGTAAAATTCTACAAAGATTGCTGCTGACCGGCGTCCATCGGGAAACTGCTTGGACGTTAAATCCCCAGTTCGATTTCAATACATGAGCCTCGCAGGGCACGCGAAAGCTGCGTCTTTGGTAGCAATGTGATGAGCCCATCAACCAAGCTGCTGGCGTGACGAGCGTATAAGGTGACTGTGCCTGCAGCCCGAATTCGACCCGGTACGAAGGCACCGACTCGTTCCTGGGCAATTTTCAGTATATTCAAGACTTCTTGGCTAACCTTGTCGTGGGATAGATGCTCAACGACTGGTCTGGACGGGCACCCGGCGCGGCTCCACATTTCTATGACCGCTTGGAGGAGTCCGTCTGAGCCGAGATGCTCGAGGGCCATCTCCCATAACTGACCCTCCTGCGCCATATCCAGGCGAGCCCTAGTCATAACGGAGTTCCAACATGAGGCTCTTTCTTGATTGCGAGTTTACCCGGCTCTCAGCCACAGCGAAGCTGATATCACTCGCACTGGTAGCTGAGGATGGACGCGAATTCTACGTGGAATTGGTCGACACATGGCGAGAGGAAGATTGCAGCGACTTCGTCGTAGAGATCGTTCTTCCGCAGCTATGGGGCGGTGGCAATGCACAACCTACTATCGGGGCAAGAAGTGCACTGCTCGATTTCCTAGCCTCGTTCGACGAAGTTCTGGAGATTGTCACAGACGCTCCACAGTACGACTGGGAGCTTTTCTGCGAACTCGCATATGACGATGGTAAATGGCCAAGGAACGTCCGGAATTACCCCACTGACGCCACCACTCTGGATGCCACAAGTGACGGGGTTCCGCTTCCGCATCACGCTCTTCTTGACGCCCGTATCATCGCTAGCATGTTCACCGAAAGCGATCTGAAGAAAGGGTGATGAAGTCCTAAGAGGCCAAGGTGAGCTAAAGCTGTCTTCCACAGCATACCTTCTTGGGACATCTTAAGCCTGGTGCTGGTCATTCAAAAATCAGGCCTGTTCGGACTTGCTGGTCAAATACCTACGAATAGTAGTTTTAGACAGACCCAACGCTTCCGATATCTCAGTCACTGACACTCCCTCACTGTTCAGGCGATTTGCCTCTGCGGCTTTCTGCGCTGCTCCGGATCGCGCCGGTCGACCAGGAGGAAGCTTCCCTGCACTTACCAACGACTCCATCTCAATATCTACGCTGTCCTTTTTTATCCTATTTAGTTGCTTATTCAGACGCTTCAGCCCCTCCCTAAGCGGCTCGTTGGACTGTAGACACGTCGCCATGAGAATCAATGAGGCCGGCTCAACCTCAAGCAGCGCTGCGAGACGAATGAGCACATCAATCGTGATGTTCACCTCCCCACGCTCAATCCGGCCCCAATAGGAACGGTCAATAGTGATCAGGTTTTCTTGCGTAAGACCTTTTTTTCTACGCAGTGCTCGCACCACTACAGCTAGGGCTTCTGCGGCCTCCATGACATTTCCCCACGCAAATCGAGGATAAGGCCATATTGCGACGCACCATAACACGGGCTATGATCCGTATTACGGTGCTATCAGCGTTTTTGAGGCCTGCTTTTCGATGCATATACATCCGTAAGCGGAGCTAAGCACCTTGCTTGCGGGAGCCATCTGCTCGAGTGCGAGCGACAACAAGCGGGATTGAATTGTCAATTTCCAGGTTATTAATGAAAGGAAGCCCTATGGCTAGCGTCGAAGAACCCGACTTCATGAATGTGCCACGGACACCACTTGAGGGCCTGTCGAGCACCTCTGCAGCTCGAGCTTTAGCAGTCGAACGCTTTCCTAAAAAGCCTTACTGCCTAGTCCGCGACTGGACAATATTTCGCATTGAAGTCACCCGCGACGAACTCTTCAAATGTCATGCAGCGGGCCAGCTCCCGATGATCCTGTTTGCTCACAACGTGGCCGAGGACAGCCAAGGCCGTTTCGAACGCGGCGATTGGGTTCGTTCAAGCATGTGCACCGGTCTCCACGACGGTGTTGCGTTCGAGACCAGAAACTCTGTTTACGTATTGATTGGCCCTGGTCATGAACAGCTCGCAAGCCTGAAAGACGTTTTCTCCCTCTTCTAACCTGCGCTCTATATCGGAGCCCCTTCAGGCCAAGGACATACGATGTTTAGAACACACGACGCCGACATGCTGGGCCTACCGGGCATGTTCGGTGAGGGTCAATACCAATGGCAACAGGTATCCAAAGTGCTTCGTAATCACTGGTATCACGTAACTGTCCAAGCCATGTACGAGGACAGAACTTCAGAGGCGGTTCTGATGATCGACAGCGAACCACGGCTTCAGCAACTGCTGATTGCCCAGGACTCGGAGACGATCATCACAGAGGTGCAAGTTGTCACACCTGCCCACATGAATGGCACGGGAGTTTGGCGCATGGAGAAGCTGACCAAAGTGACGCTTGGTGAAGACCAAAACGAGTGTGTTGTGTGCCTGCTAGAGGTGGAGACCGGCTCCAAATACCACAGCTCTCACCAACCTAGCTTTAACACTGATGTGCTGAGCAACCTTCGTCCGATCTATCACGCAAACATGATTCGTACAGCCTGAGATTTACCAAGATTTCTGCACGATACCAGCACAGATGGTTGCGTGTGGAATTCCTGGTTACGCCGTATATACCGCCAACGGAGTGCAACAATGCTGAACATGATTGGCTTGGATTTTTATGGGAAGCGCCACACAGAATTCGACCTAATACGAATCAAAAAAGCCCAGGCGCAAGGCTTCGATAGACCGATCACAGCGTATCTTTGCAGCGCCTCCATCAAAGCCCGAACGGGCATAGGCGTAGTGTTTGGTCACAACCGTAAAGACCAGTATGGGCGGTTCGGCGACGGCCATTTGATCCGCACTTCTGATGTGATCAAAGTCGAGCGTGAAGGCAGGTTTTGGGTGATGACGACGGAGAATAGTCGTTACGTCTTGGCGACGTTCCAGAGGGGTAATGGACGTGCAAGCCTGCGTGAGTTTCTGCGGCTTTCACGGGGGATGCACCACTTCACCCCGCGAGGGTTACAGTAATGGTCGTGGTCTTCTTCCACTGGCGAACCCTCCTGAATGGCTTCGAGGTGGTGTCATGATCGTCAAGGCAGGCGAAGTCATCTGCATTGCCTCGGGCATTTTTGAGAATTACGACCGCGCTGGGCCCTTTGTTGCAACGCAGGACTTCGACCTCGATTCATTAATAGCAGAGGCAGTGAAGCCGCTCACAGAGAAATGGGAAGTGTCGAGTTTGTTTGGCGATATACCCAGGGTGCTTTTCGAAAACGGGCTTATCACCAAGCTTCCTTGTCGCAAAATTTACCTAGGAGCGATGGGCGAAGTCGACATTCGGGAAGAGCAGGATGACCTTTGATGACGACGCTTCAAGCATTTTACTAAAGCGTCATGATGGTAGCGATAGAGCTGAGATGGTTTGCCTTGCAGTAGCCGCAGTTAGGATCGCGGTAAACGTCGATGACTTCAGCGGCTTGTGCCGCTCCGGTCATGGGTAGTGTCGTGAACGCGGCAATTCGAAGACTGGCATTCATGCGAGTTCTCCAGTTTATTACTAATTCTTACCGGCAGCAGCAACCGCCGCCGTTCCCGCCACAGCCCGAGTTTTTCTTACTCGCTACGCTTTCCACTGTCGCCAGCTGTGCTGGATAGCCCGCGTTCTCCAGGGCTGTAAGCAGCGCATGGCTGTGCGAATCGCCGCTGACCTTCACCCGTCCGGCTTGTAAATCCACCGATACGTCACTCACGCCTTCAACTGGGCGCAGTGCTTCAGTGACATGTTTGACACATGAACCACAGCTCATGCCCGGGACTTGTAGTTCAACAGTTTTCATTGGTGACTCCTCACAACAAAGTTGATCATGGAAAGACTGACGAATGAGGCTTCTCTGCGGCGTTGGCTTATCCTCAACCTTGCCGCCATGGCAAGGTCAAGCGGTCGTTTTCACTCAATCAATTGAAGCCTGGCGTAGACGCAAGGCGTTGAATACCACTGACGCCGAACTCACGCTCATGGCCAGTGCTGCAATGAGCGGTGACAGAAGGTGACCAGTAAGTGGGAAGAACAAGCCGGCAGCCAGTGGGATACCCATGGCGTTGTAAAGGAAGGCGAAGGTCAGGTTCTGGTGCATATTTCTCACCGTTGCGACTGACAGGCTGCGAGCACGCAGAATACCGAGCAGATCCCCCTTGACCAGGGTGACCTGAGCGCTGTTCATCGCCACATCAGTGCCAGTGCCCATGGCGATACCTACATCAGCGCGAGCCAGTGCGGGGGCATCATTAATGCCGTCGCCGGCCATCGCCACCCGGTGTCCGGCTTGTTGCAAAGATGCCACCAGACGTTCTTTATCTTGCGGTTTGACCTCCCCGTGAACCTCCTCGATGCCCAACTGGCGAGCTACCGAACGAGCAGTCGTAAGGCCGTCGCCAGTGGCCATGATGACCTTGACGCCATCCGCCTGCAGACGCTCGACGGCCAGCTTCGTGGTGGGTTTGATGGGGTCGGCAACAGCCAGCAAACCGGCCAGGGCGCCATCGACTGCCAAGTACATGATGCTCGTACCGTCGCCGCGTAGCTTCTCGGCATTTATTTGCAGGCTCTCGGTGGAAATGCCCGCCTCCTGCATCAACGCGGTATTGCCTAGCATCAGGCGGCGACCCTTGACCTGACCACTTACACCTATACCTGAGGCTGACTCGAAGGTTTCAGGTGTCACCAGTTTTAGCCCTGCGGCACGAGCCTTCTCGACGATGGCGTGGGCCAATGGATGCTCACTGCCCTGATCGAGACTTGCGGCCAGGCGCAACACTTCATCCTGAGTAAATTCGGGTACGGCCTCGACGCTATGGAACGCTGGTCGACCTTCAGTGAGGGTGCCCGTTTTGTCGACTATCAAGATATCTATCTTGCGCAGGTTTTCGATGGCGGCGGCATCGCGAAACAATACGCCACTGCCAGCAGCCTTGCCGGTCGCAACCATAACTGACATCGGTGTCGCTAGGCCAAGGGCACAGGGACAGGCGATGATCATGACCGCAACAGCGTTAATCAGTCCGAACACCCAACTTGGCTCGGGCCCCCACAGCCCCCAGCCGAGTAGAGTCAGCGCGGCGATAGCAATCACCACGATCACGAAGTAACTGGCAATCACGTCTGCCAGACGTTGCATCGGCGCTTTTGAGCGTTGTGCCTGCACAACCATCTGCACAATCTGTGAGAGCAGGGTCGCCGACCCTATCTTCTGCGCCTGCATCACCAGACTGCCGTGGATGTTGAGAGTGGCGCCAATCAGCGCGTCGCCGGCTTTCTTCATGATCGGTATCGGTTCGCCGGTGAGCATCGACTCATCTACAGCGCTTTCGCCTTGCAACACCTGACCGTCAACAGGCACTTTTTCGCCCGGTCGCACACGTAACGTGTCGCCGCTGTGTACGTGTGTCAGAGGGATGTCTTCTTCCGTGCCATCGGCATTGATCCGTCGGGCAGTTTTGGGTGCCAGTCCAAGCAGCGACTTGATGGCAGCCGAGGTTTGCGAGCGAGCCTTGAGTTCAAGCATCTGGCCGAGAAGGGTCAGTGAGATAATCACAGCCGCCGCTTCGAAGTACACACCGATGCGGCCCTCCATCATGAAGTTGCTGGGGAATACATCGGGGGTCAGAGTGGCCACGACGCTGTAAAGGAAGGCCGCCGCCGTACCGAGGCCGATTAGCGTCCACATGTTCGGACTTCGCTGAATCACCGAACGCACACCACGCACATAAAACGGCCAGCCAGCCCACAGCACGACGGGTGTAGCCAATCCCAGCTCGATCCAATTTTGCGTGGTGCCATGGAACAGTTCCAGGGCATGGCCACCCATAGCCAGCACGGTTACGATCACTGTGAGTGGCAATGTCCACCAGAAGCGCCGGGTGAAATCCTTGAGTTCCAAGTTCTCTTCTTCCTCCAATTCGGGAATCACCGGCTCTAAGGTCATGCCGCACTTAGGGCAGACGCCGGGGCCGATGTGGCGAATTTCCGGATGCATGGGACATGTGTATTCAGCGGCACCCGTTAACGGTTCTGCTGTTCTCTGATGGACTGGTTCGATTTTCAGTTGAGATATTCGATAACGCTCGGGCGCTGCCCTGAATGTCGTTTGGCATTTCTGGCTGCAGAACCGGTAGTTTTGCCCCTCATATTCCGTGCTGAACTGACTGTCGTTACTGACGGTCATGCCACATACCGGGTCATGGGAGCCGGTGGGTTGGGGTTCAGAGTTCTGTATTGGGCCGTGCTCTTGACGAACCTCAGGGGTGTGCATGAGCTAACTCCTGTTCGCATCCTTGGTTGAGACTGAGGTTTCGCCGTGATGACTGTGACCACCGTGGTGGTGCCCGAAAAAATGCATCAGCGGGCACAACAGCAAAATCATATAAGGCAGTAAACCCAGCATATGGCCGTAGTGTTCTCTTGCCAGATAGAACAGCACGATCACCAGCAGCATACCCAGCGCTATGCCGGGTTTGCTCCTCCAAAATGTTGGAGAGGTGTTAGCGGAATGTGGCGAATTCATCATGGTTCTGTACTCCTGAGGGAGTGCTGTTTAGTGATACGTCGTAAAGGTGCAACGGGCGGCAGTTTTACCCTTGGCATATTGGCTAAAGTAAAACCGTCGCTGCATTGCCTACAGGCTTGTGCGCGTCACTTGCTCATCGGCATGTTCATCATGCTCGTTTGCTGATCCATCATTTTCATCATCATGTTCATCATTCCCATCTCCATGCCGTCTTTGTTGCCGTCCATGCCCTTGCCATGACAGTTCTTATGCATCATGGCCATGCTGTCCTTCATCGTCTTCATGCTCTCCTGCATGGCGGCGTGTCGCTCGGCAGGGGTCTTGGCGGCGGCTGCCTTGTCGTGTGCAGCCTGCATTTTTTGCATTTGCTCGGTCATGACATTGTTTTGCATCGGCGTAGCTGCTTCGCTTGTCTTGGCGGGCGCGGTCTGCCCCTCCGGGTGATGCTCATCGACTGCCGAGGCGATAAGTGGGCTGCTCACGAGCAGGGTGGCGAGGATAAATTTCAATGTGGCATGCATGGCAATCTCCAAAGGGTCAGGACAACTCAGGTAATACCAAGCCGCGCCAGGTTGGCGCAGTCAGACAGGGCGCCGAGAATCGGCGCGCAGAAGGTCGGATTAATCGTTGAGACGGACGAAAATCAGGCGGGAAGGAGGTCTGGCCGGTAGAGGGCGCCGTAATGCAAGAAAGGCAAAAGCGGAGGGATTGGCGGGATACAAAATCAGCAACGCTGGGATAAGGAGCAGAAACGTCCAACTGAACAGGTCAAATATTTGAAGATGGAGCGAAGGACTTACGGCTATTGCCGCATCGGCGCAGTGCTTAAGGCAACCGAGGGCATGGGCGTCGTGGCTATCGTGATCTTGCGCGGTGTTCAGCGAGACATGAGTTGTAGCCGGATTGTGGCTGGGCTGTACCAGACATCCCTGGGTCGCTGCCAGACCAAACGCTAACACCCACAGCACGACGGCGAGGCGTATGAACGTTGGTTGACGATGGCGAAACCAGAACATGGAGAATCTCCGGTACTGATTAGCGGATTTTGATTTTTCAACATACGCCACATTGAAGTGCCACGGTTGATCTATATCAATTTATGCAGCCGGCTGTCGGTTCTGTGGTGCGGTTAAATTTCATGACGCCAGTCGATCTTTCAGATGTTGAGTTTCTCCGTGTGCTGTCAAAAGTGTAATCACTGGCTAAGCGTGCTGACAGGTGCGTCCCTTCATCATCCTCATTGAGCTGACGCTCAAACTCTCTGGTTTCAACGAGAGTCAATTCCTTGAAGGAGATGCACTATGAAAGCAACCAACGTTGTGATTCTTACACTCAGTTTGGCTATATCGTCCCTGGCCTTTGCCGAAGGTGGCGGCGACCGTGCGGTTGAGCGCATGGAACAAGCTCGCCAGACGGCAATGGCCACCGGAAAGTCTGCCCCCGGAGCTGAGGCGCAAGAAAATATTGCACAAGAGAAGCTCAAGGCTGAAAAGCAGCCTCACCATTGCTGAGCCAACCAGCTTACTGAAATGTAATCACCCCGTTTGCTGGCTTATGGCATCTTCCGATACATCAAGCGCACTAGCTCGTCTAGCGTTAGCCCTTAGGGGCACGCCCAGTGCGCACATCTAACATCCGACTGACGGGACATGAATCGGTATGCAAGCCAAAACCTCTCGGCGCACCTTTGTGAAAGGACTCACCGCAGGCGGGATTCTCGGTGGTTTAGGCCTCTGGCATACCCCTATCTGGGCCGCCCCTAGAGTGGGCGATGCCAATGTCTTGTCAGGTACAGAGTTTGACCTCTTCATCGGAGAAACACCGGTAAATATCACTGGGAACTCCCGGACGGCCATGACCATAAATGGCGGGATTCCTGGGCCCCAGCTGCGCTGGCGTGAGGGCGATACCGTGACCTTGCGGGTCAAGAACCGCCTCAAGGATATGACTTCTATCCACTGGCACGGAATTATCCTTCCGGCAAACATGGACGGTGTGCCAGGCCTTAGCTTCCATGGAATTGAGCCTGATGGCACGTACGTCTATCAGTTCAAGGTCAAGCAGAACGGAACGTACTGGTATCACAGTCACTCCGGCTTCCAAGAACAGGTTGGTGTATACGGCCCACTGGTCATCGATGCCAAAGAGCCTGAGCCTTTTGAGTATGACCGCGACCTCGTGGTGATGCTTAGCGACTGGACTGATGAAAATCCTGCTTCGCTGATGAAAACACTGAAGAAACAGGCGGACTACTACAACACCCATAAGCGAACAGTGGGTGACTTCATCAATGACGTGGCTGACAAAGGTTGGTCAGCGACCGTCGCTGATCGCAAGATGTGGGCCGAGATGAAGATGAATCCTACGGACATTGCGGACGTCAGTGGTGCGACGTACACCTACTTGATGAACGGACAGGCTCCGGACTCCAACTGGACTGGCACCTTCAAACCTGGCGAAAAGCTTAGGTTGAGGTTCATTAATGGTTCAGCCATGTCCTACTTTGATGTACGTATTCCAGGTTTGACGATGACTGTTGTGGCTGCTGACGGCCAGTACGTTAAGCCTGTAAGCGTGGATGAGTTCAGGATCGCCACTGCCGAGACTTTCGACGTGATTGTCGAACCCACCCAAGAGGCCTACACACTGTTTGCGCAGTCGATGGATCGGTCGGGTTACGCCAGAGGCACCTTGGCCGTCCGGTCGGGCATGACTGCTCCGGTGCCTGCGCTAGATCCTCGTCCTCTAGTCACCATGGCTGACATGGGTATGGCCGGTATGGATCACGGTGCGATGGCCGGTATGGGCGATATGGCTGGAATGGATCACAGCAAAATGGCCGGTATGGGAGACGACTCGATGCAGGGTATGTCGGGTATGGACGGCGGAGCCATGAAAGATAGCTCTGGCGCTATGCAAGGCATGTCCGGTATGAACAGCATGCAGGGAATGGATCACAGCAATATGTCCATGGGCGGCATGAGTGGTATGGGAGAAATGCAGTCGCACCCAGCCACAGAGTCCAACAATCCCCTCGTCGACATGCAAGCAATGTCTACTTCTCCGAAGCTCGATGATCCTGGCATGGGCCTTCGCGACAATGGTCGAAAGGTGCTGACGTACTCTGATCTAAAAAGCACGTTTGAGGATCCAGATGGCCGTGAGCCAAGTCGCACTATTGAACTGCACTTGACCGGTCATATGGAGAAATTTTCCTGGTCTTTCAACGGCGTAAAGTTTTCAGACGCCGAGCCGGTAAAACTGAAGTACGGCGAGCGAGTTCGGTTCGTTCTCGTAAACGACACCATGATGACTCACCCCATCCACCTGCATGGGATGTGGAGCGACCTTGAAGATGAAAACGGGCAATTCCTTGTCCGCAAACACACCATCGATATGCCGCCAGGATCAAAGCGTAGCTACCGAGTGACTGCTGATGCGTTGGGACGCTGGGCCTATCACTGCCATCTCCTATACCACATGGAAATGGGCATGTTCCGTGAAGTGCGCGTGGAGGAATAAGGAGATGGCTATGAGTAATTTCTTAAGCGGGACTCGCATGCACTCAGCTGTACTCACGGTCGCTCTCACTGCTGGTGTTGCCTTGCCGGCAGCTGCTGAGTCTACTGGGCAGATGCAGGGCATGGATCACGGCCAAATGCAGGGCATGGATCAGGGCCAGATGCAGGGTATGGATCACAGCCAGATGCAGGGCATGGATCACAGCAAAATGGAGGGTATGCAGCCCGCCAAGCAACCACAAACTCAAAGTCGGACTCCGATACCACCACTTACCGATGCTGACAGAGCCGCAGTTTATAATGCCCCTGGTGGTCACGAAGTCCATGACAGTGCTCTCAACTCATTTTTTATATTTGAGAAGCTGGAATGGCAGGATGCTGACGATGGAAGCGCGCTGAACTGGGAAGCCCAAGGTTGGATAGGGGGAGATGTTGATCGTCTTTGGTTGCGCACCGAAGGGGAACGCACCAATGGGAAGACTGAAGAAGCTGAGGTTCACGCTTTATGGGGGCACGCCATCAGCCCTTGGTGGGATCTGGTTGGCGGGGTTCGTCAAGACTTCAAACCAGGCGACCCTCAGACGTGGGCTGCTTTCGGTATCCAAGGCTTGGCTCTCTACAATTTCGAGGCCAAAGCGACTGCTTATCTCGGGGAAGGTGGCCAGACCGCTGCTCGGCTGGAAGGGGACTACGACATTCTCCTTACCAACAAGCTGATATTGCAACCGACGGCAGAATTCAATTTTTACGGAAAAAACGATCCCCAGCGTGGAGTGGGTTCGGGGCTGTCTGAAAGTGAAGTTGGTTTGCGGCTCAGATACGAAATCCGTCCCCAGTTTGCACCTTACGTCGGTGTGACTTGGAATCGGACTTATGGAAAAACCGCAGACTATGCCCGCGAGGAAGGTGAAGACAATAGCGAAGCACGCCTAGTGGTCGGCGTCCGAGTTTGGTTCTAATCGAAGTTAGCGTCACCCAATAATTATCTCACCTCATTACAACAGCTTCGTGCTGTGAGGAGCCTTGCATGTCCGTTTTCAAATCCTGTGTTGTGGCTGTTGCTCTTTCATCCGGCTTACTGCTCAGTGCAGTTGCCCAGGCCCACCCGAAGCTGCTGTCTTCAACTCCTGCTGAAGGTGCGACTGGCCAAGCCCCGGCAAAGATTGAGCTGCACTTTTCTGAAAACTTGGTCACTCAGTTTTCGGGAGCCAAGTTGATCATGACCGACATGCCTGGCATGCCCAATTCACCTATGGGTGTGAAGGCCAGCGTGGCCGGCGGTGGTGATCCCAAAACGATGGTCGTGACTCCTGCCTCTCCTCTCACAACTGGCACCTATAAAGTGGAATGGCGAGCAGTCTCGTCCGACACCCACCCGATCACCGGCGCCGTAACTTTCAAAGTGAAATAAGCATGAGCGACTCATTAAATGTGGTACTGCGATTCGCGCTCTACTTAGACCTGATGCTCCTGTTCGGCCTAGCAGTCTTCGGGCTTTACAGCTTTCGGGGAAAAGAGCGCGTATCAGGCGCGGTGTTGCATTTTGGGTCGCTACTACCTGGCATCGCTGCTGTTGGTGTGTTTTTGTCGATAGCCACCTTCATCGTCATGGCAAAAAATATGAGCGGCGCATCCGACTGGGCGGAGCTGCGACCTCATCTGGAAATGATGTTGTACGAGACTGAGATTGGATATAGCTGGGTGACGCGCATGATCTCGCTGGCAGCGGTGATTTTTGTCGCAAGTCAGAGCGCGCGATGGCCTACAGGGAGCCTCGGGGTTGCGACCTTGGCAGGCGGCATCGCTTTGTCTACGCTCGCGTGGACAGGTCATGGGGCGATGGACGAAGGTACTCAGCGATTCTGGCACTTTACGGCTGATATTCTGCACCTTCTCGCCGCTGGCGGCTGGATCGGAGCTCTCGCGGCGTTTGGCTTGATGTTGAACATTAGGAGGTCTAATTCGGAGCAACTCGTACGAGTGCTGTCACGAGCGCTCAAGGGCTTCGAAACAGCAGGCGCGTTCATTGTCGGTACGATCATAGTCACGGGCATCGCTAACTATCTCTTCATTGTCGGGCCGACGTTGCTAGAAGTTTTAACCAGCACCTATGGCGTTCTTCTGCTTCTAAAAATATTGCTTTTTGGGTGCATGATCGGGCTGGCTACCCTCAATCGTTTTTACCTGAGTCCTTCACTCGAGCGCTCTGTGGAGGCCGGTGAGTATTCCCTGGCAGCGACTGCTTTGAGAAAAAGCGTACTTATTGAGTCAACCTGTGCTGTGGTTATCGTCTGCTTGGTGGCGTGGCTAGGAACATTGAGCCCTTCAGTAGACATGGCTCAAGGGTGAGCTAGCAGCTAGATCTGAGCGACCCCGAAGCCGCCCAGATCCGAGCCTGATTATAGGCTGACGGGGTAATCAGCAACCACTTCTTGCGCTCCCGCCTTGGTAACCCCTAGGACTTGATAAGGTTGATGGTTCTGGCCGTAGTCCATGCCGGGAGAACCTGCGGGCATGCCTGGCACTGCGATTCCTGCAAGGTCGGAGCGACCACTCAGCTTCTTGATCTCATCAGCTGGGACATGCCCCTCTACAAACTTGCCGTCGATAACAGCCGTATGGCACGACGCTAGCCCCTGCGGCACTCCTAGGCTCTGCTTGATAGCACTCATATTACTTTCGACGTGGTCGACTACCTTGAATCCATTCGATTCAAGGTGCTTGACCCATTCCTTGCAGCAGCCGCAATTGGCGTCACGATGCACGTCAATTGTGAGCGGCTCAGCGGCCTGCGCGACACCACACATCACCAACCCCATAGCGACCAAAAGCTTTCGTTTGGACATTCAATGCACCTCATCACGTTTTAGTGCGGTCACTCTGTATGCCTTTGGCATCCGCACCCTCTGTCACGTAGGTTAAGCGCAAAAAATTAGATCGCGATTACATTTCTGTAAGCCGCCTTCTAGCCGGTGTCACCGGAATCCGGCCTGTCGTAACTGGGAGTTAACCGTTGGCTGTTGAGACAATTACATTTACGTAAGCTTGCGCACAGTTGTCAGATTGGTAGCACACTAGAACACCGCAAACCGGAGCCTGGGCATGAAACTCTTGGTCGCAGAAGACGAACCCAAAATCGGAAGGTACCTACAGCAGGGCCTCGTGGAGGCAGGTTTCAGTGTCGACCGGGTGGTGACGGGGACAGAGGCGCTACATCAAGCGCTGAGCGAGACCTACGATCTCCTGATTCTGGATGTGATGATGCCGGGCGTTGATGGCTGGGAGGTCATTCGGGGTGTACGTGCATCCGGGAACTCAGTCCCTGTGCTTTTTCTAACGGCCAGGGATGGAGTCGATGATCGGGTTAAAGGTTTGGAGTTGGGCGCGGACGACTATCTCGTTAAACCCTTCGCATTTTCCGAGTTACTAGCTCGCGTCAGAAGCTTGCTTCGACGCGGATCCGCCGTGCCCAACCAGACATCTATCAAGATCGGGGATCTGGAGGTCGACCTGCTAAAGCGCCGTGCCTCACGCTCAGGTCGACGCATTGACCTCACCGCCAAGGAATTCTCCCTCTTAGAACTCCTAATGCGCCGTAGAGGGGAAGTCCTGCCAAAATCACTGATCGCGTCGCAGGTTTGGGATATGAACTTCGACAGTGATACCAACGTGATCGAAGTAGCAATTCGGCGGCTCCGGGCCAAAATCGATGATGATTTCGACACTAAGCTGATTCAGACCACCAGGGGAATGGGCTACATGCTAGATGCGCCGGATACTGAATGAAGCGTGTATCTCTTACCTTCCGTTTGAGCATGATGTTTGTCTGTGCCGTGGTAGCCGTGCTGGTTGTAGCAGGCCTTACCTTCGATGCGTTTAGTAGACATCACTTCAAAGCGCTCGACCGTCAAGCGATGACGGAAAAGCTCGAATCCATTCGGCAAATCATGGATGGCGAGTCCGGCTCCGTAGACTCTTCAGAAGTGGTGTTACAACTGCAAGCCCTGCTGGGTGCCCATCAGGAGCTTTCAGCATCGATTGTCACCAACGGAGGGAGGACGATCTTCGCTACTCCCAACGGAGCTACACAACCTACCGCTGCGGTACATGAGGCTGGGGAAGGTTTGTTGGAGTGGACGGCTGGCGGCCATACGTATAGAGGCATGAAGGCCCAAGTTCATTTAGTGAATGAAGCTGAGCCACTAACCGCATGGTTGAGTATGGACATCACCAGCCATATGCATTTTGTGGAAACCTTGCGTTGGTGGCTGTTCATTGGGCTGACTATCAGCGCTCTGGTCAGCGCAGCCCTAGGGTGGCTGGTGGCGCGCAGCGGGTTGAAGCCTGTCGCACAAGTGACGCAAGTCGCGGCCTCAATGTCAGCAGGTTCGCTGAAAGAGCGCATCCCGATGGACTCGGTGCCTCGTGAGCTTGAGAGCCTTGTATCTTCGTTCAACGCCATGCTTGCTCGCCTTGAAGAGTCTTTTGTTCGGCTGTCCAACTTTTCAGCCGATATTGCGCACGAGCTACGAACCCCTATCAGCAATCTGCGCACGCACACCGAAGTCATCCTCTCAAAGAAGCGTGCGCCGGACACTTATGAAGAGAATCTCTATTCCAACCTGGAGGATCTCAACCGGCTCTCCAGCATTATTGACGGCATGCTTTTCTTGGCAAAATCGGACAACGGTCTGGTTCTACCTGCCAAAGAGAAAGTCGAGTTGCGTTCGGTGGTCGAAAAACTCTTCGAGTATTACCAGTTGCTGGCAGAGGACACCGGAGTAAAGCTACAAGTCTCCGGACACGGTGCGGTCTATGGTGACGGTACGATGTTGGATAGGATGATTTCGAATTTACTGTCTAATGCGCTCAGGTATACCCCTCCTGACTGTACGATCTCCGTGAAAATCGAGAGGTTTGGCAGGATGATCAGCTTGTCAGTGAAGAACCCCGGCGAGGAAATAGCTGGAGAACATCTGCCCCGGTTGTTTGACCGTTTTTACAGAGTCGATCCTGCACGTAGAGAGGGTGCTACGAACAACGCGGGGTTAGGTTTGGCAATCGTCAGATCACTGGTTGACGCTCATGATGGCACCGTTGAGTGTGTTTCCGGAGGAGGCTATACGACCTTTGATATCCGATTACCTGCGTGGCCTGCTGACTGAGAATAAAAGAAAGCTCGGGTGCCCCTTCTTGGAGAAACAAGGCCGCAAATGCGGCCTTGTTCTATTCAGGGTGTCACTCGTGTGAGTGTCCGTGTTCAGCGTTCTCGGAGGTTTCTCCTTTCTCACCACCACCGCATGCCGTCATCAGGCCGAAGAAGCAGATCAGGAGCATCGAACGAACCAGAGTGGTTGGGGTTTTCATGGAAGGACTCTTCAAAAGTTGATAAATGGTCTGGGGGCAGGCTGAACGTTGAATTTCGGCAGTAGGACAGCCATCGCTGTTTTGAATTACTGTTTGACGCTCAAGTAATCGCCGGTTGTTTTCAGTGCGATGGTCACGTCGTTGTTGCTGCGATTACGCCAAAACCAACCATGGGTGCCGTCAAAAATAGCGGTAAATTCACCCTTGTCATTTTTGACCTGTTTGCCCTTGCTGTAGCTGTGGAAGTAACCCTTCTCACCGTTGTAGGGTTCGCCATGGGTATCGAAGTTCACAGGCCCACCAACCGCAGTCCATTCGTAGCTAACAGACTTGCCCTTCAAGACTTCGAGCTTTATTTCCGTCCCTTCACCTGGCTTGAGCGTGACGCTCATTTGATTAGTCTTCAAAGCTGAAGTGGTTGTGGACGCTGGCTGAGCAACAGGTTTCGCAATAGGCTGGACTTGCGCAACCTGCGGAGCCGGAGCCGGAGCCGGAGCCGGAGCCGGAGCCGGAGCCGGAGTTGAAGCTGGAGCAGCCGCTTGCGGTGGTGCGGCATCCGCCAAAGCTTCCTGAGCAAGGATGATCTTCAATTCGCCCATCTGGGTCAGACCCAGTGCGCGGCCCACACCCGTAGGATCAATGGCATATTCCGAAGGCATGACCACTGTCACCAGTAGGCCGACCGCAGTCAGCAGTGCAATGACAGTCGAACGTACCAGTTTGCGAGTGCTAGGCAATTCATTAACAGTTGGAAGCGGAGTATTGAACATGGTCAGAATTCCTTACGCGGAGACAAACAGGCCGGTGATCTGGTAACCCATCAGGAGGAAGCCGGCACTCATCATGGCGACGTTGGCGGTATAGGCGTGGCGCCAGAAACTGCCGGTGCGCCGCCAATACCCCATCAGAATTAGAATCGCGCTGAGGGCCAGCAATTGGCCGATCTCGACACCGACGTTAAAGGCGATGAGGTTCGGAATCAGGCCGTCGGGCGAGATCTCGTACTCCTGGATCTTGGTGGCCAGACCGAAACCATGGAGCAGGCCGAAGATCAGCGTGGCCACCTTGGTGTTGGGTTGGAAACCGAACCAGCGCTGGAACGCACCCAGGTTATCGAGCGCCTTGTACACCACCGAAAAACCGATGATGGCGTCGATGATGTAGGAGCTGATGCTGACCTCGGTCAGTACGCCAAGCAGCAGCGTGACCGAGTGGCCTACAGCGAACAGCGTGACGTAGAGCCCCACGTCTTTCAGGCGGTAAAGGAAGAAGATCACCCCGAACAGAAACAGCAGGTGGTCGTAGCCCGTCATCATGTGCTTGGCGCCCATGTAGATGAAGGGCAGCAACATGACGCCGGAACTTTCTTGGATGAAGCCCTTGTCACCTTCCGCGACGGCGTGAGCCATCGCCTCGGGCATCCCGAGGAAAAGTGCAGCGACAAGTAAAAACAACAGCAGTAGCGGGCGGTGCGATGGCGCAGTGAATGCGACAACGCCGCTCATCGAGTGCGAATGCATAGATCAATCCTACGTTGCAGGGATCAAAGGCCGCAGTGCGGCCATGGTCAGGATGCGAACGAAGGACGGGGTGGACGCTCGATCAAGAAAATCGGCGGACGAGGAACGGAATATCGGCGCGCATCAACTCGTATGGACAGCTTCGGCTGTGCAGCCAAACTCAACGCGGACGTGAGCTGTGGCGTTTCGTGCTGATGGTCAGGGGTCAACGGCGAGTGGTAGTGATCCGAGTAGCTCGCGCTCGACATCTCTGCCTGCTGCTCATGGGAGTGATGGGCGTCTTGCGCAATCTCCCAGGCTGGCTGTTTCGATGTCACCGACAACGTATAGGTATGCCCGGCCCAAGCCACAAACATGGCGAGAGCAAGTGCGATTACCACCATCATTGTCAGTGTTCTGCTGAACATAGTGTTCGGGTTTCAACTCGTTTTGTAGGGCTTTGATGCGTTTGACCACATCCCCCTAGGGGGGATAGGATGCCAGCGTAATTCATTGAGGCCTGAGGCTCAAGTCATGAGTGAGCACGAACACGAACACAGCCATCCCCATACCCACCAAAGTCACGAGGCGATCATCAAGCGCCTCAAGCGGGCGGACGGCCATTTACGCGGCATCATCACCATGATTGAAGAAGGTCGTCAGTGCGTCGACATTGCTCAGCAGTTGCACGCTGTCGAAAAAGCAGTGTGTCAAGCCAAGCGCACGCTCATTCAGGATCACATCGATCACTGTCTGGAGGACACCGTCTCGGCCTTGGGCAATGGCGAGCGCGCACCGCTGGAAGCGTTCAAACAAATCACCAAATACCTCTAGGTCTGATATGCCCAACTTCGCTGAACTGCTGCAACAAGGCGGGGCTCACGCCTGGCTGTATTTCCCGAGCGCTATTCTGCTCGGAGCCTTGCATGGGCTTGAACCGGGCCATTCAAAAACCATGATGGCAGCCTTCATCGTGGCCATTCGTGGCTCGGTAAAACAAGCCGTATTGTTGGGCTTGGCCGCGACGCTGTCGCACACCGCTGTGGTGTGGTTGGTCGCTATCGGCGGCATGTACCTGGGCAAAGGTCTGGACGCTCAAACCACCGAGCCTTACTTCCAACTCGCGTCCTCTGCTCTGATCATCGTGATTGCACTTTGGATGCTATGGCGTACCTGGCGCGGCGAGCAGATGTTCAAGTTCGAGCAAGGTGATGAGCACCACCACGGCGAGCATGACCATGGTCATCACGATGAGACTCATCGTATCGATACAGGCCATGGTCGCATCGAACTGTCGATCTTCGAAGAAGGCATGCCACCGCACTGGCGCCTGAAGACACTGACCGGACACGCCTGGGCAGCCTCAGATGTTCGCCTGATGACTACTCGTCCGGACGGTAGCACCCAATCGTTCTCTTTCGTTGAGCGCGTAGGCTTCCTGGAGTCGACGGTCGATATTCCGGAACCACACGAGTTCAGTGCTCGCTTGAGTCTTGGGCATGCAGGCCACTCCCATGATTACGATCTCCAGTATCAGGAACACGATCACGGGCATGCTCACTCCGAATTGGAAGGCTTGGAGTTGTCGATTGATGGCTACCAGGATGCGCATGAACGTGCGCATGCCAACGATATCCGTAATCGCTTCACCAATCGCGAGGTCACCACGGGCCAAATCGTCATGTTCGGTTTGACTGGTGGTCTGATTCCTTGTCCGGCTGCCATCACCGTTCTGTTGCTATGTCTTCAGGTAAAAGAAGTCGCACTAGGAGGCATGCTTGTCCTGTGCTTCAGCATCGGATTGGCGCTCACCTTGGTCACTGTCGGTGCTGCGGCAGCTATTGGTGCTAAACAGGCCTCCAACCGCTGGCCGTGGCTGGGCACCGTGGCGCGTCGTGCACCGTACCTGTCCAGCGTGCTGATCATAGGTGTTGGTCTGTACGTCGGCTTCCATGGCTGGATCGGCCTGAACGCATAAGGCGACGTCTGAGTGTTCGAACTCACCAGCTACGTTGGTCTTTTCCTGGCTGCATTCGGTGCCGCCACGTTATTGCCAATGCAGTCTGAAGCCGTGCTGGTCGGGATGTTGCTCTCCGACCGGTACGTCGTTTCTACGCTCTTGGCGGTCGCCACTTTTGGCAACGTTCTTGGCTCCGCAATGAACTGGCTTCTGGGCCGTTCTGTTGAGCGATTCCGCCACAAGCGCTGGTTCCCCGTGAGCGAGAGCAAGTTAGAAAAAGCCCAGCAGTCCTATCTGCGCTACGGGCGCTGGTCACTGTTGCTGAGCTGGGTGCCCATCATTGGCGATCCGCTGACGGTCGTCGCCGGAGTCATGCGCGAACCACTTTGGAGTTTCCTACTGATCGTCACCCTGGCCAAGGGCATGCGTTATCTCGTGCTGACCGCCGTCACACTGGGGTGGGCATGACGACTCCTACAGTCCCGCTTTCCCCACTCAAGAGCCGAAGCAGTAGCCTGGATCTAATCAAGTGGCTGGCGATGCTGACCATGGTTATTGATCACTTGCGCTTGGTGTGGCCGGAGATGAGCAATCTGTTCATTCTGGGGCGGCTCTCTTTTCCGCTGTTCTGTGTCGCCATTGCCGCCAACGTGACGCGCTCCAAATCGGGCGAATGGCTGACTATCGCGAACGGTCGATACCTCGCGTTGATGCTGTTGTTCGCCGCCATTTCAGAAGTGCCTTATCGCTACATCAGCACCTCGGGATCATTCAACGTGTTGGTTACCCTAGCATTGGGGCTGGTGATTGCCTGGGGATGGCAACATCGCACCCTGTTGAGCAGCGCTATGGCGTTGATGGCCGCCGCGATTGCCTACGTGCTGGATGATCCACTGATGTACGGTTTCTACGGTGCACTTGTTCCAGCTGCTGTCTTAGTAGCAATTAAGAGCCCCGGTGTTCTTTGGTTGCTGCCAGCGGCTCTATGCCTGTTGAGCAATACCCGCAGTAGCATCGTAACCAGAGCGTTGGACTTGGAAGTCTATTCATTGTTGGCCTTGAGCACTGCGTTCGCGGCTCCCCTGATCGGACTCTGGCTTCTGCGTCAGACCTTCACCTTCAAGGTCTGGCCGGTGCGGCAATGGGGCTACTGGTTCTATCCGGGGCACCTTGCCGCTCTGCAAGCGCTACGGTTTCTGATCTAAAGGCTGACCAACCAGCCTTGGCGAATCTTAGGAACTTAAGATCATTTGTTGGGCCATCGACGATGCTGGTCGTCGATCACATAAGGGTGTTCGTGATCCACACCCTGGCCGTCGAGGTGAATGTGATCGTCCGGCAGGTTCTCATGGGTGTGTTTGATCGACTCTTGGTCATGAGCAGGACGCCAGATCACAATGCTGACCACCAGTGCACTACCTGCCACGACAGCGAGCCCAACAAACGAGGCTGTGAGGCTTATGTTGGCACCCAGCCATCCCGCCAATGGGTAGGTAATCAACCAGCAGGCATGGGATAGCGCAAATTGGGCGGCAAACAACGCTGGGCGATCTTCGGCATGTGCCGAGCGACGCAACAATCGACCGCTCGGAGTCTGGGCCAGGGAGTAGCCCACCCCGAGCACCATCCACAGCGGCAGCAGGAAGTTGTAGGTGGTCAGGTTGATGCCAACGGCCAAGCCTGCAACCAGTATTCCTCCACCAAACAGCATGGCCGTTCGGTCTTTGATGTTTTTCAACAGGCGAGGCAAGACCAGGGCCGCGACCATGGAGCCGCCACCAAATGCGGCCAACGCCAATGCCGTAGAACTCTGAGGAAGAGCGAAGCGCGACTGCACCAGCACCACCGTATTGACGATGACCATGGCACTGGCGGCAGCTACCGTCAGATTAAGAGCCAGCAGCCCTCGTAGGCGAGGTGTGGCAAGGAATATACGCATGCCTCGGGTGGTTCGTTCGTAGATGCTCCGTCGCGGCGTCTGCTTCGCCTTCGGCAGAAGCACCGTGGAGACCAGGGCCGCCGAGGCGAGAAAACCGATGACGGTGCCGGCGAACAGGTTATGGAAGCTGATCACCGTCAGCAACGCGGCGGCGAGCATCGGGCTCGCGACACTTTCAAGATCGTAGGCCAGACGTGATAGCGACAAGGCTCGAGTGTAGTCGTCATCATCCGGCAGTATGTCTGGAATGGTCGCCTGAAATGTCGGGGTGAAAGCTGCCGAGGCCGACTGAAGGACGAAAATCAGCACGTAGATTTGCCAGACTTCCGTCACGAACGGCAGAGCGAGCGCTACCAAAGCTCGCACCAGATCCAGCGAAACCAGCATCGCCCTGCGGGGTAGACGCTCTGCAAAAGCCGCTGCAATAGGCGCAACGCCGATGTAGGCCGTCATTTTGATCGCCAACGCTGTGCCGAGGACAGCGCCCGCTTGGGCTCCTGCGAGATCGAACGCCAGTAGGCCCAGTGCGACCGTGGCAAGACCCGTCCCCACGAGCGCAATCACTTGGGCCAGAAAGAGATGACGGTAGGTGCGGTTTGATAGGATTTTCAGCATGAGAAATCTCAAATGGAAAGGCGCGTGCCCATCTGGTTGTCGAGCATTTCTCGAAGAAAGAGAGCGACGAGCTTCTCGTTTACAGATGATGCTATATCCCCCCTAGGGGGATGTAGGGCCATCCTAAACTACAGCCAGTAGTAGCTCAAGAAATAGGCACATAGCCTTTCATCGAATGTCAGGGAGGCGGCGAGGAAGTTGCTTGCCCTATGAAGGCAATTGGCCATACGCTGCGATGCGTGAGAGGTCTCACAAGTATAAAAATGAGCATGGAGCAAGCCCTGATGAAACTGTCTGCCCTTTTGATCGCCGCTTTACTTTCGATTTCGTCCGTTGCTGCCTTCGCGCATAGCGGAGGTACTGATTCAAAAGGTTGCCATCGCAACCATAAAACGAACGACTACCACTGCCACTAAACGGCAAAAGCCCAGCTTGAGGCTGGGCTTTGATGCAAGCTGGCTTCTTCACATTTGTGGAGGCCAGTTAACCTAGCCACGCAACTGTGCAGGCGAAGTAATGCGTCTCGGCTGGATTGGCTTGAGTGATGCCTTGATCGTTTTTTAACCACTTGCAGATCTAGAAACTGCGTGTCAGAAACTTTATTTCGCGTCAGTAATGTTGGCTTAACTTAGGATTTGTTTTATCACCTTTGGCAGGCCTATTGGGTCGACCGCTTCCAATTGTAAGAGCCATTTGCAGCGACTAGACTCCAGACCATGAAACGCTATCTGCGGTTTTGCATCATCTTCATGATTAGCTTGGCGCTTCCCCTCAGCGGGATGGCGGGGGTTCAGGCACCGACAGAACCTTGCCCAATGAAGACGATGGGCATGGCGATGATGGACGACATGGGGATGGACTGCTGCAACGACATGAAAAGCCCTTCCGAGCACGGTAAACCTTGCAAGCCGGGCCAGGAATGCAAGACGGGCGGCATGCTGCAAGTCTCGAGCTTCAAGCCTCCTGTAACCGTGCTCAGCCCCGTAGTGCTTTCCCTCATCAGCGACTCCCTACCTGTACAGACCCCGTCCGGGGTATGGCGACCGCCCCGCGTTTGATTCCTGTCCCACATTGGGCCTCATTCCGCATTAGCGGGATGGACTAGCTGCGCGCATGTCTTTTGACGCGTGCAGTGGATGATTACAGGAATCGTAAACATGAACTCCAAGTGCAATTGCACAGGCTGGTCTCTCGTGGCCGGCCTAGCGGCAAGCGTGCTGGCATTGCCGAGTTTCGCTGCCGCATTGACGCTCGATGAAGCGTTGCGGCTGGCAGAAAACAATGCGCCGTCGCTGACCGCACAAGACGCGAAAATTCAGGCTGCCAGCAATGCAGCCATCCCTGCTGGCGAATTACCTGATCCCAAGCTCCTGGTGGGCGTGCAGAACTACCCCATCGGCGGCCCGGATCGTTGGAGTATCGACCAGGACTTCATGACCATGCAAATGGTCGGGGTCAGGCAGGAGATGCCCAATAGCGACAAGCGCAAAGCGCGCATCGAGGTCGCCGACGCTGCCGTTGATCGCGCTGCTGCGGAGCGTAGGGTCGAACGTCTGAAGGTACGCCAGGCCACGGCATTGGCCTGGATTAGTAGTTACTCGGTTGAGCGCAAAGATGCACTGTTCCAGGATTTCTACAAAGAAAATCGTCTCCTAACCGATACCGTCCGGGCTCAAATTGCCGGTGGCCGCGTTCAACCTGCTGAAGCGGTGACACCCAAACAAGAAGCAGCCCAACTGGCAGAGCAACAGGACGACCTGATTCGTGAGCGCGCCCAGGCCCGAGCGGCCCTCAAACGCTGGATTGGCTCCGCCGCCAATGACAAGCCTGTGGGCAGCTTGCCTGTATGGCCCGTCGATACCTCAAGCTACGCCCATAAACTGCAACACCATCCCGAGTTGGCAGCGTTTGCGCCGATGACCCGTGAAGCGCAAGCCAAGGTTCGTGAAGCAGAAGCGGAGAAGCAGTCGGACTGGAGTTGGGAGCTCGATTATCAGCATCGTGGCCGACAATTCGGCGACATGGTCAGCGTGCAACTTTCATGGGATCTGCCGCTGCTTCCTGACTCGCGCCAAAACCCCAAAATCGCAGCCAAGCAGGCTGAACTCAACCAGCTTGAGGCCGAGCGCGAAGCCCTGTCTCGCGAGCACACCCAGCAATTGGAAACTGAACTGGCTGACTATGAGCGCCTAAATCGTGCCGTGCGCCGAAACCAGGAAAGCCTATTGCCGCTGGCCAAGGAAAAGGTCGAACTCAGCATGGCTAGTTACCGTGCCGGCAAAGGCGATTTAAACGCCGTTGTTGCCGCCCGACGCGAGCTTATCGAGGCCCGTCTCAAGCAGATCGATGTGGAAGAGCAGCGTGCGCTGACCAGTGCGCGTCTGTATTTCGCTTATGGGGAGGCCAGCCAATGAACCTTAAATGGAACGGGGCATTGTTGGTAGGCATCTCGCTGGCGTTCGGTATTGCCGGTGGTTACTGGTTCGCTCAACAGCGCATGAATGGGGCATCCAGTTCTGCCCAGGAGCAGAGCCTCGATTCACCTGACGAACGCAAGGCTCTGTATTGGTATGACCCCATGTACCCGCAGCAAAAATTCGATAAGCCGGGTAAGTCCCCCTTCATGGACATGCAACTGGTTCCTAAGTACGCCGGTGGCGCAGGGGATCGTGCGACCGTCAGTATCGATCCGAGTCTTACCCAGAATCTCGGTCTGCGTTTTGCAACTGTCACCCGTGGGATCTTTGATTCCAGTCTCGACGTCACAGGAGTCTTGGGATTCAACGAGCGCGATGTCGCGGTGATTCAGGCACGCACCACGGGCTTTGTGGAGCGGGTCTATGCCCACGCTCCCGGCGATGTACTCAAAGCCAACGCGGCGTTGGCGGATATCCTGGTGCCCGAGTGGGCAGCCGCCCAGACAGAGTTCCTTGCGCTGAAGCGCAATGGGGATGCTGACCTGTTGGCTGCGGCCCGCCAGCGACTGCGGCTCACAGGGATGCCGGCAACACTGATTACTCAGGTAGAGCGTGGCGGTAAGGTTCAGCCTTACCTGACGCTCACCAGCCCTATTGGTGGTGTGCTGCAAGAATTGAATGTTCGTGCGGGCATGACCGTGGCGATTGGCGACACTCTGGCACGCGTCAATGGCTTGAGCAGTGTCTGGCTAGCCGTGGCCGTTCCAGAATCTGATTCCGGAGCTATCACCGTGGGGCAGGCGGTCGAAGCGCGTCTGCCAGCCTTCCCAGGAATAACACTCAGTGGCAAGGTCGGCGCGATTTTGCCCGAAACCAATCCGGACAGCCGCACCCTTCGGGTGCGTGTGGAGTTACCCAATCCGGACGGGCGCCTCAGACCGGGTTTGACGGCGCAGGTACGCCTGAATCGTTCGACCGAGCAAAGTGTATTGTGGGTGCCGAGTGAGGCGGTGATTCGCACTGGCCGACGAGCCCTGGTGATGCTCGCCGAAGACGCTGGTCGCTACCGTCCCGTGGAGGTACACCTCGGGCAGGAAAGCGATGGCAAAACGGCGATATTGAAGGGGCTGGAAGAAGGCCAGAAGGTGGTTACCTCTGGTCAGTTCCTGCTCGACTCGGAGGCCAGTCTTAAGGGCATTGTTGCAAGCTCGGAGGAACAGTCACCACCCAGCGCAGCAGCCTCCAGCTTTCATGAAGCGGATGGGCAGATCGTTGAGATCAACGATAAAGAAGTCACGCTTGCCCACGGCCCCTTCAAGACACTCGGCATGCCTGGCATGACGATGACGTTTCCACTCGCCAATCCGTCGCTGATGCAGGGTCTCAAAGCGGGTGACAAGGTTCGTATCGCGGTGAGCCAGTCCGATGATGGTTTGCGTGTTGAGCGCCTGGATAAATCGGGGGGCCAGCCATGATTGCGGCCCTCATTCGTTGGTCAGTGGCCAACCGATTCCTGGTGCTACTGGCAACGCTGTTTGTCACGGCTTGGGGCATTTGGTCGGTACAGAGCACGCCCATCGATGCACTGCCGGATCTCTCCGATGTTCAGGTGATCATCCGCACCCCTTATCCGGGGCAAGCGCCGCAGATTGTCGAGAACCAGGTGACCTATCCGTTGGCCACCACCATGCTCTCGGTGCCGGGCGCTAAGACGGTACGCGGTTATTCCTTCTTCGGAGATAGCTTCGTGTACGTGTTGTTCGAAGACGGCACTGACTTGTATTGGGCTCGCTCGCGGGTGTTGGAGTACCTGAGTCAGATACAAAGCCGCTTGCCGGCCAGCGCCAAGCCGGCGTTGGGGCCGGATGCGACGGGGGTAGGTTGGATCTATCAGTACGCACTGGTGGATCGCAGTGGCGGGCACGATTTGGCACAGCTCCGCGCTCTTCAGGACTGGTTCCTCAAGTTTGAACTCAAGACCCTGCCGAACGTTGCGGAAGTGGCCACCGTGGGTGGCATGGTTAAGCAGTACCAAGTGCAGCTCGATCCGCTGAAATTGGCCAGCCTCGGTATCACTCAGGCTGAGGTGACCGACGCCATCGGTAAGGCCAATCAGGAAACCGGTGGTGCCGTGCTGGAGATGGCAGAGACCGAGTTCATCGTGCGCGCTTCGGGCTACCTGAAGACGCTCAATGACTTCCGGGCGATCCCGCTTAAGTTGGGTGCGGGTGGTGTGCCGGTAACCCTTGGCGATGTCGCCACGATTCAATTGGGGCCGGAAATGCGGCGGGGCATTACAGAACTCGACGGCGAAGGCGAGACCGTCGGCGGTGTGGTGATTTTGCGCAGCGGCAAGAATGCTCGCGAGACCATTGCGGCGGTCAAGACCAAACTCGACGAACTGAAAAGCAGTCTGCCGACCGGGGTGGAAATCGTCACCACCTACGACCGCAGCAAGCTGATTGACCGCGCTGTTGAAAACCTCAGCCACAAGCTGATCGAAGAGTTCATCGTCGTCGCGTTGGTCTGTGGAATCTTTCTCTGGCACTTGCGCTCATCGCTGGTGGCGATTATCTCGCTGCCAGTTGGGGTGCTGATTGCCTTCATCGTCATGCGCTACCAAGGGATCAACGCCAACATCATGTCCTTGGGCGGGATTGCCATCGCCATCGGCGCGATGGTCGATGCCGCCGTGGTGATGATCGAGAACGCCCACAAGAAGATTGAGGCATGGCACGCGGCCAATCCGGGGGAAGAACTGAAGGGTGAACGTCATTGGCATGTAATGACCGAAGCGGCGGCAGAGGTAGGCCCCGCGCTGTTCTTCTGTTTGTTGATCATCACCCTGTCGTTCATTCCGGTGTTCACCCTGGAAGCTCAGGAAGGACGGCTGTTCGGCCCTTTGGCTTTTACCAAGACCTATGCCATGGCCGCAGCGGCGGGGTTGTCAGTGACCTTTGTGCCAGTGCTGATGGGCTATTGGATTCGAGGTCGAATTCCCAGTGAACAACAGAACCCATTGAACCGGTGGTTGATTCGGATTTATCAGCCCGCTCTGGACGCGGTCTTACGTCGACCAAAGATCACGTTACTGGTGGCGCTATTGGTTTTTGTCAGTGCGCTATGGCCAATGTCGCGTTTGGGTGGCGAGTTTCTACCCGCGTTGGACGAGGGCGACCTGCTCTATATGCCTTCCGCTCTGCCAGGGCTGTCGGCGCAGAAAGCGGCACAACTGCTGCAACAGACCGACCGCTTGATCAAGTCCGTACCAGAAGTCGAACACGTCTTTGGTAAAGCCGGTCGTGCCGAAACCGCCACCGACCCGGCACCGCTGGAAATGTTCGAAACCACCATCCAGTTCAAACCACATGAGCAATGGCGTCCAGGCATGACCCAGGAGAAGTTGGTGGAAGAACTGGATCGAGTGGTACGAGTCCCGGGGCTGACGAATATCTGGATACCACCTATTCGTAACCGTATCGATATGCTCGCTACGGGTATCAAGAGTCCCATTGGAGTGAAGGTCGCCGGCACCAACCTGACGGAGATCGATGCCGCTACTCAGGCGGTCGAGCGCGTGGCCAAGGATGTGCCCGGTGTCAGTTCGGCTCTGGCCGAGCGACTGACCGGTGGCCGCTATATCGACGTGGATATCGACCGCAAGGCCGCCGCCCGTTACGGACTGAATATTGCCGATGTGCAGTCCATCGTGGCCGGCGCTATCGGCGGCGAAAACGTCGGGGAGACCATTGAAGGGCTTGCACGCTTCCCGATCAACGTCCGTTACCCCCGTGAGTGGCGTGACTCGCTCGGCGCCCTGGAGCAGTTGCCAATCTACACCCCGCTAGGCAGCCAAATCACCCTTGGCACGGTGGCGAATATCAAGGTCAGCGACGGGCCGCCGATGCTCAAGAGCGAAAACGCAAGGCCTTCAGGCTGGGTGTATATCGACGTGCGGGGGCGAGACATTGCCTCGGTTGTCGCCGACCTGCGTCGGGTCGTCAATGAACAGGTCAAGCTGCAGCCAGGCATGAGCCTGAGCTACTCAGGACAGCTCGAGTTTCTCGAAAGGGCCAACGCACGCCTCAAACTGGTAGTACCTGCCACGTTGTTGATCATCTTCGTTCTGCTCTACCTGACTTTCGCCCGCTTCGATGAGGCGCTATTGATCATGGCCACTCTGCCATTTGCACTGACCGGTGGAGCATGGTTCCTCTATCTATTGGGATTCAACCTGTCGGTCGCCACCGGAGTCGGCTTTATCGCCTTGGCCGGGGTTTCTGCCGAGTTCGGCGTGATCATGCTGCTCTACCTGAAGAACGCTTGGGCCGAACGTGAAGACGTCGGCGACAGCACTGAGCGCGGACTGGTTGCGGCGATTCGTGAAGGTGCTGTGCAGCGAGTTCGACCTAAGGCCATGACCGTGGCCGTCATTATTGCGGGCTTGTTACCCATCTTGTTGGGCAGCGGGACTGGTAGCGAAGTGATGAGCCGCATTGCCGCGCCCATGGTTGGCGGCATGGTCACAGCACCCTTGCTTTCCCTTTTTGTCATTCCGGCAGCCTATCGCCTAATGCGTCGCCGGCACCTTTCAGTTGCACCCATTACTCCTCAAGGAGAAGTCGTATGAAACTGACCCTGACTGCAGTTGCGAGCACCGTATTTGCGCTTTCACTTTCTGCCCACGCAGAGGATATGCCGGGTATGAAAATGGACGGAATGGAGGGCATGCAGATGAAGCAGGAAAAAAAGCAGGCTCCAGTGGCCACCGCCGAGGGAACGATCAAGGCTATCGATCCTACGAAGCATACGGTGACCATCTCCCACGGAGCGGTTCCTGCCGTGCAGTGGCCGCCAATGACTATGGCTTTCGCCGCAACGGAGAACCAGCTGGCAGGGCTGGTGGTCGGAGACCTTGTTTCGTTCTCCTTTAGGCTTGAGGGTGGCAAAGCCGCAATTGTCTCGATTAAAAAATAAGACTGTGAGGATGAGGATTACTGGCACGCTCTGTCGGGCCAGTAGTACCTTGAGCCCTATGGGCTGAGCGGGTTGATCCATTTGACCAAAGCGAGTCGCATCTTCTACCCAGTATTTGCTCGATTTAACCTTGTGGGGAAGCTTTGACACTTTGAGGATTCGAAAGCGGTGATCAGCTTCTCAGCTCATCGAGCTAAGCAAGCAGAGCGCGAAGGCGTGCGGATGGACGCCCGCAGGGACGAGACGCGGCTTCGCCGTGACTCGGTTCACGACAGCCTTCCGCCGAAGGCGGCACGCCATCACATCGCCCATGAGTTTCAAGGTTAACTAGGAAGACTTGCCATGGCTCTACGAGAGATGCAGCTCCTAGGCCTCGTGTTGGTCATCGGGAACTGATGAAGAACACTTGCTGTGGTGGCTTATAGCCGCTAATAGTGAGGGATCATTGGAGAGGGCAAGCAGATGATTTCGAGATTTGTTGTTGTACCTGCAATCTCCGTCGAAACCGGATCTACACGTAATGGATCGCGGTTCTACTGCCAAACGGCTCCGATAGGTTTCAATATCTACGACAACCAAGAGAAAAAACGCCTACCGACTACCTTTGAGGCCCGAGACGATGCTGGGGCTGAGTGCCAGCGACGGAACTTGGAGTGCCTTTAGAAACGCACTGTCGGAGCGAGAATCCAAGACTGTGCTCAGGCATATATCACTCTCGCAAAAGCATCACCAATCTTCCGCAGATGATCGGCGAAACGAATCGTAAAGGTGGTGTCCGCCTCTCCTCTAATCCTGAATCATCCATGCATCCTAACGGAACCTCCCAGCACAAGACCGTGGTCAATCCTGATGAATCGTTAATGATCAAGGTATTTGAGCCTACGTCGGGCCGTATTGATCTTTTAGTCAGTTCGGTTACAACCGCCAGCCTGACTTCTAGTCGAGCTATTAGGAATTTGGTAGGTGAGCTGCGAGCCGAAATGGCAGAACGCACGGTGAGGTTTTCCGAAGCGCATAGTATTGAGGCCGGGAGGGAAAAGTCCGTTTCGAAATAGTAATCGTAGACGAGTCCGGATCCTACGCGATGTTAAGTGCATGGTCTTTTGGCGGGTACAGGCATTCGAGGAATGCTTGCTCCAATTCGGACAGTGAGCTTAGGTTACTCAAGAAATGACAGACCTAAGATTTGCTGATTGGGTGACCAGGCTGTAGCAGGGAGGCTACTGAAATGACTAGCTCGTCTAAAGACCAAGGCTTGTGCAGGTAAATGGTATCGGATGGAATGGTCACGGGGTCAAGAGCATAACCAGAGGTCAGAATGGCTTCAATGCTGGGCCATCTCCCTTTCACCATTTCCACAAACTCAGTCCCTTGAACCTGCCCCGGCACGCCGTGATCAGCAATCACTAAGCGACATTTGGAGTGAGCTTTAAGCAGGTAGGTTAGGGCATCATCGGCTGTGTCGAACTGCCGTACGGCTGCACCGATTTCAGACACGATATCTGCCATGAGCAGCCGTAACGTTGGATCGTCTTCTACGACGACTATTTCTCCATGGATCGGTAACAACCCTTCCCAATTTACGTTCAATTTCAATGTCCTCAGTCGGTTGTTAGCCAGCGTTTCCTAAGTCATTCCGAGTCTATTAGCAAACTCGAGTTCTGCCCAGACCGTCAAATGTTGATACCAGCACCGACTTGATGGCTGCTTTCAGGAACGTGGTAGTGCCCTTACTGCGAGCTTATCCAAGCCTCCACTTTGTGCAGCCTGCCAACCTTGAAGAGCTTGGGCTTTGCCGCCTCCAGTATCTCGAGTAGTCGTTGTTTCTCTGATGGGGATGGGAACCACTCATTAATCACAACATTGCAGTGCTCGGACTCGCTCAGTGTCCACTTCGCGATCATGTCGGCGGTGGCTCGATAGTGATCCGCCATGTAAAGCTGCCGACCTTCTACAGACCAGCCAAGCCTCGCCATATGCGCAGTGACGTCAACGATGCCTTTGTCGCTGAAAAAACTGGTAGTGTCAGGATAGTGGATGCCTGCCAGCGACACCTTGACGACCCCAGCCTCTCGATCAAAGTACGACAAGAAATGCCACCCACCTGTAGTGCTTCCAGCGTGCGGAAAGTTGATCGCAGCCTTGCCAGTGATGTAGTGCGTGCGGGAAACGCGTTTGAGATCAAAATCAAAAAGCGGCTGGGTCATGGGAGCTTTTTGAGCCGGGCCAGCCCCTGTTTGATATGACCAGCGTTCTCACCAATTGTGTAAAGCGCACCACGGACGTTGTCGCCCACTTCCGCATGTCCCTGGGCTTCCACCTGGAGGGTCAGCTCCATGAGCGCAGCTTCGAGAGCGAGCTGATTTTGGTACATCCTTTCCAGCACATCTGATAGCGAGTATTCGGTCATGATGCACGTCTCTATTAGTCAAAAAACCAGCATAGCAGCGGAAAGGACGAAGGTAAGACGGGCAATTTAAGCCGTGGAACACGGCCGTATGTACCCCGCATTTATCAACGTTCCGTCCAAAAAAATCGAAGACGTGCCATGGAATGCTATACACCCGAACTCATCGCTATATTTTATTTTTCTTCAAGGCGACCCGTTTTAACTAGGGCAGCGCCTTTGCCGTCCTCCTTAGTCATAAAGCTTTGTGCATTTTCAACGGAATAGAAAAATCCGAATATCATGACAAAGTAAATACCTATTACCAGCACGCATGCTTCTACGAAAGCTGACTTTCCGTATTTCAGTAGATAAGCGAAAGTCAGACGATTCTTACGCTTGAGGTCTTGCCCAGCCAAACTCTTAACATACGGATCAAGACCGGGGGTTGCCCCAGCCCTAAACTCTATAAAGAAGTTTTTAATGTTGGCGTGGGCAGCCAGATAAAGTAACAAGAATATGAGGAAGCAAATCAACCCCATGGTGGCTGCGTCGCCATAGCGCTGTTTTGCTATGAGCGTATTAGCTTTTCCTGCGGATATGGCAACCAGCACCATAAGGAAAAACTGAATTGACGTATTGCGAAGAAACTCTAAAAAATGTTTCCTCCCCGAGTTCAAAATCCACATAAATAGCTCCGTGCTAGCGATTGCGCCAATAACATTGTGAAAGGTGAGGCATGCTCACGTTTAATTTTCATAAAATCTTAGAGGGGATTACGACGACCCCTATCTATCGTAACGAAAGGCTGAAATGAAATTGCCCTACAAGGTTTTCAACAGTTGTTCGAGTGTCTGATGTTCCCAAGTGCTTAGCAGCGCAATGGGATCTGTGCCAAAGCGATCTCCCGAGTCAAACGACCACCGCCGTCCATCCGGACTGACGCATTGTTCGCAGTAGTCGAGCTGATCGCAGTCGTTGTAAATCGACATTCGCCATCCATCGACATCGACTTGGAAATGGCTGGAATAGACGTGAGCCCAGGCCTGCTGACCAACCTTACTCATGACGCTTCGACCGAAGATCACTTCCCTCAGCACCTGGGATACCTCTCTCGCGGAGAGCTCAGCCGCAGTGCTTACGCTGCGGCTACCTACCTGAGATGAACGAGCTGCCGCTCTGGCCTCTTCTAGCCTTTGCTCAGCGTACATAGCCGGATCATCAGCTGGCAGCGGGTAGCCTGCAGCAGATAGAGCTTCGGCGCGCTCTTCAATGAGCAGACGCTCAGGATCGCGAACCTTTTGGTAGGCTCTGCCTGGTACGCGTCGAGTTGTGTCCATTCCCGGCTCCCCAGAAGGCTGATGACTAAGAGCGACTAAATTACTTTTAGAACGATAACAGAACGCTTCGAATAGCGATGCCGAGCTCCGAATCATGAGGGTAGGATGCGTTGCGATCTATGCTTCACATAGGCTCAGACACCAAGCAAGCGGACGCGCAGGCGTGAGGGATGCGAGCCCGCAGGGGCGAGACACGCCTTGGCGGGGCTCGATTCACAGCAGCCTGACGCCGCAGGCGGCACGTCATCAACGCCAACAAGAGGTAACTCAAATGCCCGACGATGAACTCCGCGAACTGGAGGCCAAGAGACGAAAGGCTTTGTGGAAGCTTGCGAACATATCTCCAGGCGATTCGAAGGCGTTCGATGCCTTATCCATCCTTGATGACCTTGACCTTCAAGAACGGAAATATTCCCCCAATGCTGACAAGGCACTTGATCTCAACCAGCTTCGGGATTGTGTCACGCTGCAGCATCACAACTCCGGAATCGACATCATCTTGGAGCAGACTATCCCGCAGCCGTGGAGGGAGCGATTCTTTCAGGCAAGCGTAGGGTCGACCAAGCTGGTAGATGGTTTTTACGCCTGTGACTGGGATAAATTCTTGGCTGGTTGGGATGTAGAGATGCGGCACTTGGAGCAGCATAGGGCTGCCAAATACAAACCTGGAACAGACTGAACGGATGACGGGAATGGGACACGACGATGACACGGTGTACTGCGATATCCAGATGCCGCTAGCCCAGGGTCGAGAGCTTCTGGAGTTGGTGAATGCACTGCGAGAGTCGAGAGCACATCCCTGTCTCGATAAAGTCTTCGAACGCATGCAAGACGAGCTCAGCACATCGATTAATATCGTCGAAAATCCACCGACGTGGGGCCCTTGGAGCCGACGCATCACTTAGCACTGGCACCACGCTCCATCCAGGCTAGCCATTACCCTACCTGACCTTGTCTTGAGATGCCTCGAAGGCAATCTGTTGCCAGCTAAATCCAGCTGCTCATACAGCTAGGGAGGCTCTACGGCGGGCATTGCGGCCAATTAGATGTAATGCGAAGAATCCGCACACCGATTACCATGCAGGCCTTTGGGATCACCGAGGTACTGATATGTGGGCATCCGTATACCGCTCCGCCACCCCAGGCGATGCGGTGAATTGCTTCCGCGCTGAAGGCTCAGCCTGCGCAGGCGACGCGAACGCTACCCTAGACGATTTTCAGGATTGGATTCAACGCACCCCCGAGAACTTCCTCATCTATGAGCATGAAGGCAATTTCGTAGGCTTTGCTCATTTTGGCCACTCGAATGACGACTTCATCTCGGAAGAAGGTTTCAAAGAACAGTGCAATGAGGATGCATCTGCCCCCTATATCCACGTCAGATCCATTGCAGTCGATCCGTTGTTTCAACGGGATCGTTTCGTACAAGCGCTGATCGCTAATTTTGAGTCTATTCCAGAAGACCTCAATAAGAAGTCAGTCCATCTGCGTTGTAGGGATCAGTACGTCGACTTTTTTCGGGAGCAGGGGTATCGATATATCCAAGCGATGACTTCCGACGAGGTCAGCACGTGGCATGAGATGGGCATCAAATTGAGGTGGGATTGATTACGAGAGTTAACTGCGCGTGCGGATCAATCAATGATCGCATGAGTCCTGCGTGAGTAAATTGCTCGAGTGCGTGGGCATGGAAAGCAGTGCGCGGCGTGCAAGATGGAAGCCCAAAGGCCTAGACGTGGGCTTTCCAAGGCTCGGCTCACGACAACCATTCCCCGCAGTGGCACGCACCAATCCGCCCCTGCGTGAACAACTTAGTCAGGCCCCAGCCAGCTGACACTTCGCATCGCTACCTCTTCACCAGATCTTTGTATCGTTCTCGTGACTCAAGGATCTGATCCCTGAGCTCTTCAGGATCAATCCTCATCCCGCCACGAGGTGTTGTCTGCAGCGTTTGCAGGCTATTCACCGCTTTGATGAACTCTCGTTCTTCTGCCTGCACCCAGGCAGGACGTTTGTCTTTCCAAAATAGCCATGCCATCGGTTTTTTCCCCATGTCTGGTTGGATGGAGGGGAACGGTAGACTACGTCTACTCGTTGATGAACCCTTTGCCGACATACTCCCTGTGAAGCAGCTCAGCTCGCTCAACTGCATGCCTATGAGAGTCTGCAGGTATCTCGCCAGGCTCAGCAGGAAAATTGCTTGGCTTCATCGCCTGGAGGAGATACAGCTCCCCTAGATTCTCCTGGGCTTGCTGGGTGTACCTAGCTTGAAGTACCTCGGCTACCTCTTTGAAGCCAGCGCTTGATGGGCCGTTGTCCCAGTACCACTGCTTCATATCCTGATAGATCTGAAGATGGACGCTGTCGAACCCTCCGCGATGCTCATCAATGTCGAATGTGTACCTACCGGGATCAAGCTGATAGAGGACGAACTCTTGCAGCAGATAGGCTGCTCCATGCATGCCGTTGAGGAGGATTTCGCGATGTATTACGTATGGTGACTGTTGCATCAGTGACCTCTCGCGGAGCTATGGCAACTCCTGTTTGGGGGGACTTCTGATTTGTTATGCAACTAGACAGGCGGAGCGCGCAGGCTTGAGGATAGAAGTCCGAAGGGCCAGGACGGCGAAGCGCTGCTTGGCTGCCTTTGTCATCACCTAAAGGTCGGCGTCGTTCCAATGGAGAGAGCTCAACATGAGGTAGTTGAAGGTGTTATCGAGTTTTACGGGGGCGCTATCGGGGCGAAACAAGGATGAAAAGGTCATGCCAGCATCTCTCTTGGGTGATTGCGAGAAATGAAGACCATGGGGTGCAGTTGGTCAAGGTTATGAAGGGTAAGTTTTTTGGTTTTCCGACGATAAATCAGTATCTTGCGAGCATACCCTTACGACTTGCCCGCCGTTTGTTAGGGACGACTTCATGCTTATCAAGACCGTCTTTCCCCGGCTGTGCAGGGACAGTCGCAACCTTCAAACAGGAGCAGCAAGGTGGAACGGCCTTCTTTTTTTATCGATTTCGAGGCATCAGGGATAGCCCCAGATAGCTATCCCATTGAGGTGGCTGTCGTGTCGAATGAAACCTGGTTCAGTTCGTTGATAAAGCCAGCCCGCTATTGGACGCATTGGTCGTTCGATGCGCAAGACATGCATGGCCTTACGCAGGATCATTTGCTTCAGGAAGGCGATCCCCCCCACACCGTGGCGGAACGAATGAATCAGCTGTTTTCAGGGCATGTGCTTTGCAGCGACTCACCTCAAGACGTGTTTTGGTTCGACGTCCTTTATGAGGCAGCAGATCAGATCCCGACCTTTGAGTTGAAGCCTTTGGAAGTTTTTGTCGGTCGGGAGGCGGCTAGTGACATTTATCACCTACTGCCAACAACTAGGCACCACCGAGCTCTGCATGACGCGACTGCTTTGATGGAAGCCTGCCGCGCTTTTTTCAAAGATTGAACTACCGCTCCTCAACTTACGAAAGCACTGATTCCTGTGAGTTTTGGATGTAGCTCAGTTTGTCTGACCGCCCGATCCGAAGCTAGGTAATTACGCGGCTGGATAGGGCAAGCGGAGCGCGCAGGCGTGTGGGATGGAAGCCCGAAGGGCCGAGACGCCGGCGCTTGCGCCAAAGCTCGGTTTACGACAGCCCCTCCCCGAAGGGGCACGGCCTAATGCCGGTGGTGGGAACAGAGGCCAACACCATACTGCGAGGTTTTTTTGATGGGAATGACAGACGATGACGACTCAGTCTATTGCGACGTTCAGATGCCCTTAGCGCAGAGCCGCGAGCTGCTCCAACTGGTGAGCACATTGAGAGAGTCAAAAGCCCATCCGACTCTAGATAGGGTTTTCGAGCGCATGCAGTACGAGCTCAGCACGTCGATTGATATTTTGGATAATCCACCAACGTGGGGGCCTTGGCGTCAGTAATGATGCCGAGTGGAGGCCTCAAAGCTCTGCATCCCATCCATCCATAGCCTCGCTCACAGCCGCGTACCACTGGAGATCACCGAGCTGTAGAGCATTCGCGATTTGCCTGTTGGTATTGCTGTTGACCCAAGTAGGGAGACTCTCTATGTTCTCTGTGAACAGACTGGCTGTAGCGACAGCGAATCGCCCCGTACTCGTAGACTGGAGGCACATGTAGCGCACAGTAGCGCCGCTCTGCAACCGACGCCACGCCACGACCTCGATACAGTCCATGGTGCTCACAGGAGCCTCTACGGTGGAACCCACTAACGGTTCCACCTGGGCATCTTCCACTTCTCTAAATGATCGGCTAGGCGCTTCTGGCCTGTGGACAAGATGCTTCAACTGCTCACGCGAGGCGACTATCTGGTCGCGCAGCTCTTCGGGGTCGATAGACATGCCGCCCCGGTCGGTGACAGAAAGGGTTTTCAAGCTGTTCGCTGCCAGGATGAACTTGCGTTCTCGCGCTTTCTCCCAGTCAGGGCGACGGTCGTGGTTTATAAAGCACCACAGCTTTGCGAGGAGATTCAATAGGAGCATCTGCTGTCTCAACCGTACAGAAATACTGAATTAGAGAGTCGTAGTAACCGGGGAGAATACTGTGAGCTATCTATTCGGCTGTCGTTGTCCGCTGGCAATTTCCTGCTCCAATACATCGACCATGTTATGTAGCTGCTGATTCTCATGGTGCATCTTGTTGATTTTATGAAGCAGTTTCTGATTCTCTTCCTTGTAGTAATCACGCGCCGCTGCTGTCTGCTTGATCGTCCTCGCCTGCGAAGCACTGTCAGCCCTCGCATCTTGAAGCTGAGTAAACCAGTAGATGATTTCCAGCCTGCTTCGCTCCAACTGCTCCTCGGGTGAGCCAGATGCTGCTTTTGCTGCAGCGTGGTCTTTCTTCTGCTGGGCACGTTTCGTCTTGATCTCTTCGATTCGCGCTTTCGGCCATTGGCGGAAGTAGAGGGTGTTCCGATGCACGTTAGCTAGCTTGGCCAGCCGGCTTATAGTTGCCGGAATGGACGGATCCTTTGCTATTTTTTCCAGCGCTGCATCAATCGCCCGACTGACAGCCTCAAAGTTTTCCTCATTCTTGGAGTCATAGGCGCTGCTCATACCAACATCTCGATCCCCAGTTGAAGGAGCACTCCTTTGGCCTCTGAAATTGCGAGCTTCATTTGCTCAATGGACAAGGCAGCGTCATCTAAGTCTCGCAGCTCCGCATAGGCTGCAGCAGGATCTGTCTCATACCTCCTGAGGGCCAAGGTATTTTGGACGTAGATTTCTTGCCACTTTGGCGCATTAGCTTCAGTCACCACGGCATTTTTGCAGCGGTTGGGGTTACAGCGCAGTGAACCGATGCAAGGAATTGAGGGATCGTCCAACTCCGTTGCGTTGCCATAGCAATAGCCTTGGCCCACGTTGATTACCGCGAAATTCAGCTCAGCCATTCGCTCAAAGATTTCTTTGTTCGAATAACCGGCCTCGAGATAACCCTTAAAATAGTTTTCAAGCCGAGCACGATGCGCGGGAGCGTTCTCGCCTGCATAACCCCCGGCGGGATTCAGGGAATTCATGATGAATTCCGTCTCGGCATGCACTCGACCAGGAGCATCTGGGCCACCACCTGACGTAAGAGCCTCACCAATACCGCCATAGTCAATCGTGACGGTGCCTAACTGATTCCAGCGCACATCTTGGCCGATGGTGCTGGCATGGTGACCAAAGTGTTTGAGCTGATAGGACATGAACGGCAGGCCCACGGCAGCCCTGAGCATCTGGTTCGCTAACGAATGTCTGAGCGTGTATGGCGATACTTCGATCTCGTCATACTCTTCGACGGTCAAGGTTTTAGACAAAAATGCGCAAAGCTGATGACCTAGACCTGACCCGCTCAGCGAATTCGCCTCATGCTGCATGCCCGGCTTGATGGTATTCATGTTCGAGAAGAGATATGGATTCTGCTTGAACCGGTTCAAGATCTGCAGTGCCTTTACCGCGTCCTTGACGATTGGAATTGCAACCCACATATCGTCGAAGAGCTTCCTGACGGCCTCTCGATTTTTGATGACCCTGCTGGTGATGAGATCGTGTCCAAATTCGTCGACCGTCAGACAGTCATCAATCAAGCAGCCGGAAAGCTCGGACGGCCTCATACCGGTGTACTGACCGATGATGTAGCTTGCGCTGTTGCTGATGTGTGTCAGGTACTCATACAGGTCGTTGTCCATCGGGGCGCGAGTCAATTTACACAGCGCTTCTTTGTCCTTGAGCATGCCAAGGTTTTGAGGCGACCAAAAAACAGGCTCTAGGTTATACAAGTAAGGCTCCACTTCGAGTCCTGTATAACCGCGCGAGGTCAGGCGTATCGCCACATAAATGTCGTAATTTCTCCGCGTGATCTTGGCTTTCTTAGCCTGGTCATAGCCCATCATATCGATCCGGCTCAGCGTATTCTGATCCCAGATGTCCTCTTTCAGCGCTTTAAGGAAATCTACAACTGCGAAAGAACCTTCTCGGGAGCTCTTCTCGAAAATTTTGTTGCTGAACCATTTGCTCCTGGTACGGGTTTGTTTATTTTTGACGCTGTTTTGCTTCCACCCAAGATTCTCCAGGTCGACGTACACCAACGGCCTGGGAAAAAGATTTTCGACAAGGAAGTGAGACCTGAGAACCTGGAAACCATTGAGCATCACTCCCCGGAATGCTCGGTCGAAGACCTCAGCCTCAGTCCGGTAATCTTGTTCGGTAAAGTCTGCGAGGCTGAAATGCGATCCTTCGAAGAAGCGATCCCCATGCTCCACTCGCTTGCGTGCGCACATCTGATTGATAAACGGGATCACAGATTTGAAGATATCCAACACGGTATGGGGTTTGTAGCTTCTAGGCTTCTTGGTATGGCGAAGGGCTCCAGGGATCTCCAACATGCACAGGATAGCGATCTTCAGTTCGAAAAGAATTGTGCTGTTCAGGCTCTCATAGATTCCGAAGTCAATCCGGGATTTTGAGCCCTGTATGTCTCTTGCCAAGATATGAGACTCACCGTTGAAGTCCCAGATCAAATGCTTCACGAGGCTCAACTTGCTGGCAGGAAGGTTCATCAGTGCTTCGAGCAACTCAAGTGCGCTCACTCCATCGTTGGAATGAGAGATAGCCACAATGAGCTCATTGCCTAAATAGCCCAAGAACCGCTCACGTACCGCTTTGATCTTGTAAATGAGCGTATCGAATCCAAGGTTCATAGGGACACTGCCTCAATCATCGGGTTAGTGACGATGTGCTCTGCCAACCGGCGAGCCTCCTCCAGCTGTTCCGCCGTGAACCCATGCTCGGAAGGCGTGAGAATGCTGTTCAGCACCTCCAGATTTTCACGGATGACAGTGCCGTATGGTGTTTCTGCGACATTGCTGGTGGACATAATCGAAATGTAGTCCCACTGCATCGCAAATAGGTCTGGCAGGTTGGATACGGTGATGATGGAGTTGCTGCATGACAAGCACTTGTTCAGCAGCGAGCACTTACTGCCTTTTTTGTAGCTCGGCAGCTTTGTGATTTCATCAGGAGGATTTAGGGCGTCCCTGCAACTGACCAAACCCGTCTTAATGATCACCGGTGACGAACTTGTACCTGGGGTACTTGGCTTATGCTTGGTCGCCGATTTAGCATCCTGGATGATCGTACCTTTGTGAATCTCGGTAAGAGCTTTGGAGTTGACCTCTCGAGCCGTCTTGTTGAATTCCAACTTATCGAGATAATTGATAGTGGTTTTGTGGGATCCGTGACCAAGAATCACTTGGATTTCCCTGATTGAGACGCCCTGCTCAACAAGATCCGCCACAAGACTGGGCCGGAGTCGAGAAGCCGAGATATTCAGATCCTCACCTCCCTCAGTTTTGAGGTTGTGATCCCTGGCAAACTGGTTCATCACATTGTTGATAAGTGTGGAGTTTTCGAACGACTTCACCTTCCTGAATTCGCTTTGTTTCTGGGACTCGTAAATGAACAGTCTTTCTTTGACAGAGCTTTCGGCGAGCTCTCGAATGTGCCGAGTCAGATGAACGACCTCGCTGAAGATCTTCCTGACCTCCATGCTTTGTGCCCGTGTGAGCCACGTCCAATCCGCGTACATGAGATCAAGGTGAAGAACCTTCCCCCCCCCTGACCGCTCTTTCCAATACCGAAGATAAGGCCGTTGGGTCAGTTCGTGGCTCTCTACGAAGTCATCGACATCCAGGCTCTTCAGAGAGTCGGCGTTAAGGCCTGTTACCTGTGCCAAGCGAGTAATGTAAGGGGCAATCGTCCTAGATGTTATTTGGTAGATTACCCCCCAGCTGGCATAGGTTTTCGCGACCCCAAGCCCCCCGATTCTCAGTAAACGTGCGAAGCCCTGCTCGTACTTGCTCTCAGCATCCGCCGACCACCTGCTGATGGGCCGACAGTCGAGTTTGTTCTCGAAGATCCACCGAGCGTTTTCTAAGGTGGCCAGACCTTTGACGATGTGTCCATTCACGTCCAACGGATCATAGCCGCCATGGAAGGAGACATACTCCTTCGCCAACTCGTTGGTCTGTTGCCGTTCCATGTCACAGGCTTGCTGGATCGCCGTTCTTGTAAACTTAGGATAAGGGCGATACATATCGGTCTGCCGACCGGTGTCGAATCCCTGCACATCGATAAAAGATGTAAGGCCAAAGCCTCGAATCTTGACAGTGCGCTTCAACATTGAGCGGACTGCGGACAAAACCCCATTTGCATAATTCGACGTCAGGGTGCCTGATTCCATTTGGTCGACAAGGTACTTCCTGAACCGCGTTAAGTAGTGGGCCGTGACATATTCACGAGGATCCTCACCTCCCTCGAATCCTACCTCGGTCAAATGCATAGCCATCTGCCGGAAGCCGTCACTGTAGTTTTGCTGGCCGGATGAGGATTTCGACTTCATCGACGCGGCGGCGAACATATGCAGAAGCTTGTTGAAGGGGCGACCGGAGTTTTCCGCCAGATCTCCGAACTTCGAGAGTCCGACCAACCGGAGCTCAGAGAGCGCCTTGGTAACAGAGTCTTTTGGCTTTGCTTCTTGTTTTTTTTGCCCGGCTTCAGTCGCTTGCTCTTTGCCGTTTTTGTAATCAGCATTGATTACGCCAAGGTTCGTCAGGTCGAGGAGGATCTCTTGGAAGGTTTGTTCAACGATGGAGAAATTGGCGCGAGCCTGTTTCAGGTTTTTCATGCCGTCAACCTGGTAAAGGCTGGCTTTCGACGAGATGGTATTGCCGAACCTTGGGATGTTTCGCTTCTCTGTCTCACTTAGGTTTTCGTACCAGCAGAGAAGTTTGCGGCGCCACTCATTCGCGATTGAGGGGTGGTCGGGGATCACGATCTTTTCCTCGATCATTCGCTGGATGATTGAGTCGAGGATGTCTTCCCTAGTGTTGAAGGTGTTGCCGCTCGTTTCCAACTCTTTTAAGAGATACGTGTAAGCCGGCCTCAGCTTTCCCCTTTGAGAAAGCTGCACGTTCAAGAGAGATTGGCGGCTGCTTTTGATCCTTGTGGCCCAAGTCTGAATCGCCACAGTGACTTCGGATTTCAAACGTTTCGGGCGTCTGGCTTGGCTGGGGAGCTCGGCTTCGGTGCGAGCCTGAGCCGCTGCTAGCTCATCGGGCGAATGATGAGTAGTGCTCATTTTTGGCTTCTTTGGGCATACAGGTGGGCACAGAGCAGCATGAGGGTTCCTCCCGATTGATAGCCGGAAATGAACACCATAGCGAAGCGATGGTCAAGCAGATTAAAGTAAAAAACCCATGTAAATCAATGGTTTAAGAGTATCCTGTTAGCATACCCTTAAGCTAAGTCGTTGTCCCGCCAGACTTTTCGTCGCTATGTCGTGCCCAACTGCGTCAGAAATTGCTGGGGAGTTTTTACGGACGAAAGTCATGGACTGCGGCGAGGTCGCTGGTTTGTTCAAGTGATCCGTTCAGCGTGGAAAATTGTACTGGCGGGTGTGGTCTGAGATATCACTTTCTATCACCGGTTTTGATTCGTTTGGTCGTCCGCTCGCGCAGTACCTGCATCTCTCCGCATTTGGTCTTGATGAGTGAGTCAGGCTTGCAGAGCTTTTGGTAGATGTCATGAGGGATCTGGGTGTAGCCCTCAGATGTCGTGGAGTGGCTGTGACCATGCCCTATCGAAAGCATTCCAAGGCGCTCGAAATAATCCTTTCCCAGATCTGGGCTTGTGAGGAGGAGATACGCCGAGCCATGACGAAATTTGTGCGCCGAGATCTTTCGCTTGGTCTTCCCAGCCTTCTGGGCCCGCTTGCTGACACGCTCAATAAGCTTTTCAACGCTCTTGGTGGTATAGGGCTTCCCATGTGAATTGAAAAACGCAGGCGTCTTACTTGGGTCTCTTATCCGCTGGCTATGTCGGTGGTAGAGCGGTGTTCTGTGATAGTTCTCGATGCGCTCCAGGGTTGTCCTACTGACGAGTGTTATCCTAGGTTTTTTTGCATTTTTTCTACCCTTGCTTCCCAAGATATGCAACGGACTGTAATCCGCATTCACCGGGATATTACTGTCAGCGGAAACATACTGGAGCTTCTGGTACTCAAGTGCATTGCGGATGTCCTGAAGCGTGATATGAGGCAGCTCAGACTCTCGAATGCCAGAGTCGTATATCAACTGCAGCATGCATCTTTCTCGTTCTGAGTGTGCATGCAAGATCAACTGTTCAAGCTCAAGCATGCTGCACGGTTGGACGATTTCTTTTGTGTGTGCCTTGCCAGGACGAATCGGCCCGTGCTCATAAGGATTATCAGTCCGGAGAGGTGGCTGATCGTTAAGGCTGATGCTCAGGTGGTTGCTGAACAAATGATTGTATGCAGCATCTCGACCCTGCACTGTCTTGGGGGCTAGGCCCGCAGCATCCAGACGACCCAAGTACACTTCGAGATTACCTAATCCGATACTCAGTAGGAGGTCGTCTCTGACGGTGGTCTCGTACTCAGGCTTTCTCCTCTGGTCATCTAGCAGGTAAGAGATACGCCTTGCATAGGACACAACGGTTTTGTCCGCGAGTAAGGTGTTTCTGTAGTTCCGGCAAAGGTAGGAGGACACCAAGGGCAGAAGCTGCTCATCGTTACCGATCAACGCGCACCCTGTCACTTTCACGCTTGGTTCACTGCCCTCTGGCTGAGCTAAGAACTGCTCACGGTATGGGCCGCTGGCAAGGATTGAATTGCTAAGGTCGAGCTCTTTTTCTCGTACATCAACCACTTTCATGATCTGACGCCCCACTCATCAACTCAGGATGTTTGGTGTGGAGTATGACTCACGGATCAGATTCTGGATGGACTTGAGGCGAGTGCGTTAGTGATTGTGCACTTCAGTGTAGGGGGGTAGAAATCACCGCTTCCGCCGCGTGGTCGGTACCGATGACCAGCCCGTGCGCCGCGCCGGCGATGGTGTACTGGGCGACCATGCGCATCCGCGCCTTGGTGTTGCCGAGCACGAAATCCACCGAGACCGCGTGCTTGCCCTCGAAGGCCGCCACTTCATTGGCCAGGGCTTTCACCGCCGGGCCGATGTTCACGGTGTGACGTTCGTCCGGGGCGATGAAATCCACCGAGGCCTGGGCATCGTGTTCATCGAACTGGGTTTCATAAGGTAGGCGCACGGCGATGAACTTGTAGCTTTTGTCGCTGGTTTGCTCGCGCAACTCACGCATGGCGCGTTGGGCCAGCAGGCCGGCGGTCAGCGAGTCGACGCCGCCGCTGATGCCGAGTACCAGGGTCTTGAGCCCGGAATTGACCAGGCAATCCTGAATGAAGCTGACCCGCCGGGCGACCTCGGCCTCAAGGGCTGCGTGGTCGGCGAATGGCGGCTGAACCTTGAGCTGCTCAGCAATCTCACGCTGTACGGCTTGCATGAATTCACTCCTTGCTAGTGGTGCCAGATGTGCTGGAAAGGGCGGCAGGTACTTTGAAAACGTGTCGCAAATAGGCGACGAAATTCGGGTCTTTGCAGTGAGTCTTGCCAGGCTCATCGGAAATCTTTGCCACGGGCTGGCCGTTGCAGGCCGCCATTTTAAGCACGATGCTCATCGGTTCGACACCCGGAATATCACACGTCAGGTTGGTGCCGATCCCGAAGCTGACATTAATCCGACCGCGCAACGCCCGAAATATTTCCAGGGATTTTGGCAGCGTCAGGCTGTCGGAGAACGTCAGGGTCTTGCTCATCGGGTCGATGCCCAGCTTTTGATAGTGGGCGATCGCCTTTTCTGCCCAGATCACCGGATCGCCGGAGTCATGGCGCAGGCCGTCGAAGAGCTTGGCAAAGAACAGGTCGAAGTCGTTAAGAAAGGCATCCATGGTGATGCAGTCGGTCAGGGCGATCCCCAGCAGCCCCCGATACTCGCGCACCCAGCAATCGAGGGCGGCAATCTGGCTGTCGATCAGTCGGGGACCGAGCTGCTGATGCGCCATGATCCATTCGTGGGCCATGGTGCCCAAAGGTTTCATGTCCAGTTCCCGTGACAGATGCACGTTGCTGGTACCGACGAAACGCCCGGGGAAATCGTGCTTGAGCACGTTCACCACTTCTTCCTGCACGCGGAACGAGAAGCGACGGCGTGTGCCGAAATCGGCTACCTGCAGTTCGGACAATTCGTCGCTGCTGGCGTTGGCGGTCAACCAGTCGAACTTGCGGTAGAGCTGCTCGCGAGCCTGTTCCAGAACAATTTCGCGGTAGCGATAGCGGTTGCGCACTTCGCTGACGATGGAAAGCAGCGGTACTTCAAACAGAATCACATGCAACCACGGCCCGCGCAGGCGGATGAACAGCTCGCCGTTTTCGATACCCGTGTGGACGTAACGCAGGTTGAAGCGGAACAGCCCGAGAAAACGCAGGAAATCCGGCTTCATGAAGCTGATGCGTTCCATGAAGCTCAACTGGTCGGCGCTCAGGCTCAACTCGGCCAGGCGTTCGATCTGGAAGCGGATTTCTGCCAGATACGGGCGCAGATCCTCACTGTTACGGCAACGAAACTCCCATTCGACTTCCACGTTCGGGTAGTTGTGCAGCACCGCCTGCATCATCGTCAGTTTGTAGAAATCGGTGTCGAGCAGGTTCTGCACAATGCGATCGCCAAACACGCTCTCGCTCATAACGGGGTTCTCCAGGCGGGCCGCGGCCTGTGGTCGCGACGTTTCAGCTGTTTCTATGAATGGGGCTAGTGGCGCATATCAGAGGCAGTTATTGCCAGCGATTTTTTAGACAGTGCATATCCTTGTGGCGAGGGAGCTTGCTCCTGCTGGGGTGCGAAGCGCCCCCAATACAGGACTGCTGCGCAGCCCAACGGGAGCAAGCTC